>JAZMZK010000130.1:0-37988 GCA_045585955.1 Victivallaceae bacterium | reverse complement strand
AATAACGGAACCAAAAAATGAAAATCAGAGAAGGAAAGGTCCGCCGCGTGAGGAGTGCGGATTACGAATCGAATCATGGAGGAGGTAACGTATGAAACTGCTCTGCCTTTCAGATCTTCATCTGCGCTCTGACGCAGTGGTCGAGGCAATCGACCGGAAGCATCTGTTGCCGTTTCCGGCGCAAATTGCGGCGACTGTGGCCGAGGTTTCGCCGGATGCCGTAATCGTGACGGGGGACACCGTTTCCCCAGCACAGGTCCGCCTGCTTTCCGCAACGCTGCGGACGTTCATCCCGGCCGAACTCCCGGTGGTCGCCACGCTGGGCAATCACGAGTTCTGGGGGCGCACCTTTGAAGACACGCTGGCGAAGCTGAAAGAACAGACGCTAGCCGACCCGAATATCTTTTTTCTCGACCTGATCGGTGCGGTCGAACTCGGTGGAGTGAATTTCGTCGGCGGGACGCTGTTCTTCGACGGGTCCATGCGGATTCGGGAGAACCAGCGGATCGACCAGTGGGACGGCTGGCAAGACTGGCGGATCATCGACGTTGAAAGCCGTTATATGGAATTTAACGCTTATTACGTTGACATGATCCGGGCCAGTATGAAGCCGGGGATGCCGACTGCGCTTTGCACACATCACGTTCCGCACGTCAGGCTGAACGGTCACGAACCGAGCCATTACAGCTTTTATACCGGCATGAAGGACCTGGTTCACGATCTGCCATTTGATCCGCTTTATAACAACTATTTGATCTGTGGCCACACCCACCGGCGCGTGATCGGAGAGGTTGTTCCCGGCTTCATGGGAGTCAACGTCGGCAGCGATTACGACGACCTGAAATCCTTTGTGCTGGAGGTATAAATGACGGAAGCTGGCAAGCCTGATAATTGGGCCACTTTATCCCCAGCCGAAAAGAAGCTGGAGTTATTCCGTCGCCAGAAGGATCTGCTGGACACTTTCCTTGCCACCGGCGCGATCAGCCAGGCTCAGCACGACAAAAGTCTGACCTGTCTGATTGAAAAAATGGGGATAACGGACTATTAGCAATACCAGCCATACCTATATTGCCATTGATCTGCGTTTAAATTTTCAAACTTCACAGATTTTTCAAAAACTGAAGGTAACACCCGCGCGATTTCCTCCTCAAAAGTCAATTGCTCATAACCTTTACTGTTCCAAGCTATCCGGATTCAGTAGAAAATCGTAAATACTCATAGTCAATATGCCGTTGTCGTCATACAGCGGAGCCGGAGCGTGAGAGGTAATAACGATCTTTTTGAAGGAATCATCAATTTTCAAAAGTGACCGGATCTCCTGTTCACGCTTTTCTGCATCCGGAATCATATATGCTGACTGGATGTAGTAGCGTTTTGAACCTTTATTGGCAACAAAATCAACTTCAAGCTGTTTGCGGCTGTAAGTACCGGCAGGGTTCTTTTCATTAACGGTAACTTGCCCGATATCCACATTGAATTTGCGGTGGCGAAGTTCGTCGTAGATGATGTTTTCCATGCTGTGAGCTTCTTCCAACTGACGGAAATTCAAACGGGCGTTGCGCAAACCCAAGTCAGAATAATAATATTTCTGCGGAGTAGCGATATACGCTTTACCTTTGATGTCGTAACGCTGTGCAGCTTCAAGCAAATAGGCATCTTCCAGGAAAGTAATGTACTTGTTTATAGTATCAACAGTGATCTTGGAATTCTTGACGCTGTGGAAAGTTTTGCGTAATTTTTCCGGATTGACCAGACTGCCGATAGTTGAAGCCAGGATATCCAACAAGTTTTCCAGTTCAGCAACTTTCCGGATCTTGTTTCTGCCCACAATGTCACGCAGATAAGTTTCGGTATAAAGGGTGTTAAGAATGGCGATTTTATCTTCCGGAGAGGAAGCCAAAGCCACCAATGGCAGACCGCCGTAGATCATATATTCCTGAAACCGGCTGATTTTATCATCGTTGAAAATGGAAAAATACTCGGCAAAAGTCAGCGGAGTCATGTGGATCTCATCGCCACGCCCTCGGAACTCGGTTATGATGTCTTTGGAAAGAAACTTGGCGTTACTGCCGGTAGCGTAGATTTCGGCATTTTTACCGAGCAATCCATTGAGGACAGACTCGAAGTTTCCAAGCAGCTGGATCTCGTCAAGCAGGAAAATGGTATCCGGCTGTTGGGCGAGCTTCTCTTTGGCAAATTCATAAAAAACATCCGGATCGCAAAACTTTTTATTGTCGCGTTCATCAAATGCCATTTCCACGATTTGCTCCGGAGCAGTACCATTGGAAAGCAGATGTTTTTTGAAAATGGTACGCAGAAGGTAAGATTTTCCGCAGCGTCGCAATCCGGTAATGATTTTGACAAAACCGTTACCCTGCTTGCGGAACAGTTCCTCAAGGTAAAATTGCCGTTGTATTTCCATAAACATTTGCTCCTATTCGAGATTTTTGCAAGTTTTGCTTGTTTTTTCTATTAGAATACACCTTTAGACAGCGTTTGTCAAGCGATCTATTCGAGATTTTTGCAAGTTTTGCTATTTTTCTCTATTAGATACATCTTTATCCTACGGTAATAATCGCTCAATGTAGCTTGTGTAGATCGAAAATTGCACCTGAAAACGTTAGAAACGGATCGGGGCCGCTGTATATTTTCTGACTGGCTTAAAAGGGCAAAAAGAGAAGGACAACAGAGAGGATTTTTGTCTGTCCGAAGGGCGAAAATCGTAGAAAATGTAGTAGGGTGTTTAGGTTTATCACATAACCGCTGGTATTTTCAGGAATGTTTTGTTCTCTACGGATCACACCGCCCTCATTGTAAAGGCGCCAGGCTTCCTGCCAGTCATTGATTTTTAAATCTTCCTTGAATTCATAAACATTCCGGGCTTCTTCCTGCGTAATATTATATTCTTTCATCAAATCAAAGAGATCTAATGCCAAACGGAATGCCTCCAAATCCTCTCGAGGCAGCCTGCGCATTTCACTCAAGATATCAGCATTATCATTGTTCTCTTCTCTGCGTGCAATGAAATTATAAATCTTTTCCCAATCCGGCATAATACCCCCTTTTGCGGTCCGCAATATCAAAGTTCATTGTATATAAGATAATTAAAACAGTTATAAATGCAAATGTTTTACACAGATATTCTGCAACTTTATCATAAGGTCGCTTGAAACACAGATTTTTTTACTTTGCAGAATTTGTGAAAAATAGCAGATTTTTTATGTTGTGTGAGCCTGCTGCGGCCGGGATGGGGTTTTATCATGCCGACATGTTGTTTTTGAGAATAAAAAGCCCTGTCATACACTTGAAAATGACTGATTTTTCATATATAATATTCCGCGAAAAAAATTGATTTTAGCAAGAGTAATTTTTGGGGAAATCAGCCATGCAGACAATGCGTTTTTCTGCCATAGCTTCCGATATGGAGCGGAAGATCAGATCCGGGGTGTTTGGTGATAAAATGCCGACCACGCCGGAGCTTGCCGCAATGTATCGTTGCGGCAAGTGCACTGTGACCAATGCGTTGCGGGCACTGGAAAACTCCGGATTGCTCTACATGGAAAGCCGCCGGGGCGGTTTGCTGATCGACCGCAGTAAATTACGCAGCGGCAAGATCGGTCTGGTGGGGCGTTGGCCGGAAAAGAAAAATGCGGAGTTTTCCCTCGGAGCGGCACCGTTACTGGAATTGATCCGGCAGGATGGTTTTGAGCCGGTGTGGGTGTATCACAACAGTGTGCTGGACAGTATTTCGGATATTCAGCATTTGCACAGCGGCTTTGACGGATTGATTTTTACCAACAGCACGCTTAATGAAGAGATCGTGCTGGATCTGGAAAGCAAACATATACCCTTTATTTCCTGCAACCGGCTGCCTTTCAACCGCCGCTTGAACTTTATCGGGTTCAATCTTTTTCAGCCCCTTTCGGAACTGGTGGATATATTAGTGGAGCGGGGCTACAAGAATATAGCTTTTCTTATTCCCGGCCGGGTGGAGGGGTTCAACTCCATGGCACGGAAGAATTGGCTGAAACTTAAAAAATCCAGAGATCTGGCTATACTGCCCTGCGACCGGCTGCTTTTGAACTGGCGGGACAGCCGGGATGTGCAGTTGGCAAAATTTCTTGCATTCTGCCGGAAAGAGAGTATTGAGCCGGATGCACTTATTTTGTGGTCGGAATTACCGTCGGAAGTTTTTTCGCAAGTAAGTGAAGTTTTCAACATACCGCAGCAGACATTGCTGCTGGGATTGGATCGGTTGAATAATCCGCAGATGCCGGGGTGCGTTACGCTGAAAACCCCGGAAACCAACAGCCTGACAGCATTGGCTTACGAGGCCTTGCGGGAACTGATTTACGCACCGTCGCAAAAAATAATCAAGCGGTTTGTGGAAATGCCCCAAGATTGGATATGCGGAGAAATACCATACCGCAAGTAAGAGAATTTTCAGTTTATATAAATAAATGCTATGTTTTCAATAAGGGCAGGTAAATAAAAAATTGAAGGGCATTTATCTTTTTGCCCTGCAAAAAGATAAATGCCAATAAAAGGTTTGGAAAAAAGGGGTGGAGTTTGAGGAGGGGAAAAAGGACCTCTCCTCAAAAGGTCTTTTTCCCCTCCTCAAGTACCGACCCTTATTGAGAACATATAAAAAAGGAGTTTTTATAATGTCGACAGATCAAAATAATTTTCGTGAACGCTATCGTGCAATCAGTTGGTGGCTTACTTACGATGATTTCCGCTGGCCGGATTGGGACATTGCCGACAAGATCCGCTGGAGAGCCGATAACATGGCGAAAAACGGCGTCAACATGGCAATTATTTTCGGAGCCCACTGGCGTTGGGACTGGATGCCGGTGTGGACGATGCTCCACGACTTGATCGCCACGATGGCGGATGAGCTGCACCAGCGTAATATCAAACTTTTTGACCACCACTCGGCGGTGCTGGCACAGCGTTATAATACCCGGGAAGAGCTGCGGGAATTGCGTAAGCGGCACCCCCACCACATTTCGCCGGCACCCACATTTGCCGCCGGGGCGAGCTGGGAGTACAAAGGGCAGAAACTTGACGACTGGTGTATGCGTAATGTAACCGATGGCAAAGTAAACTATCTGCCCATGTACCAGACGGTGGAATTCTGCATCAACAACCCCGGCTTTGTGGAGGCTTATCTGGACTACACCAAAACGCTGTTTGCGGAAACCAATATCGACGGATTCAACTGCGACGACGGTTTTTACTACGCCGGGTTCAAGAGCTGCAGCTGCGAACATTGCCGCCGGATGTTCCGGGAGAATTACGGTTATGAGCTGCCCACCGCAGATGATTTGACCTTCTGGGGCAACTGGGATAACGAAGCATGGCGCCGCTGGGTGGATATGCGGCACGAAAGTGCGGGAGCCTTTTTGCGGAAAGTCAAAGAAGTAATTCCTGCCAATGCAGGGCTCTGCACCTGTCTTTCCGGCTCGGTAAACTCTTCGGGCAACGGTACCGGCCAGGGCTTTCCCATGGTGGAAGCATGTAATGTGCTGATGATCGAAATGACCAAAAATATGCCCGACCTTAACGGCAAGGCATACGGACCTTTGCCCACGCAGCTTTATCAGATCGCTCACGGCGAAGAACACAATATACCTGTGTTGAGCTGCGGTTACAGCTATACCGATGCTTCGGCAGATGTGGTGTGGGCGTTCAGCAAATTTCTGGGTGCCGATACCTGGATCTCTACCAACAAAGGCCGCTTGAGCTTGCGTTTCAGCGACTGGGGCAAACTGCCCGACGACAGCGAATTGTGCGGCACGGGCTACCGGTTCGAAAAAGCCAATCCGGAGCTTTTTGCTTCGCAAAGCGATCCCGATGTGGGGGTCTATTACTCCGACGCTTCCCGCCGTTACTCCGGGGGCAGCATGTGTGAATATGTGGCAGATTACCGCAGTGCAGCCATCAAACTTTTCCGGGAGGGCTACAATGTAACTGCACTTACTCACATACCGGCTCCCGGCAAATGCAAAGCTCTGGTGCTGGCAAGCGTGGCGGCGTTGTCGCAAGCTGAACGCGATGCCGTTGCCGCCTTTGCCGCCGGCGGCGGGATCGTGCTGATCTCCGGACCTTGCGGAGTTATGGACTCTACCGGCAGCGACACAGTGCAGTTTACCGAACAATACGATTATGTGCAGAAAATCGGTCCCCGGGTGCGGGAAAACGCTTTCCCGGATCACTGGTTCCCCGGTACGCCCCGGACTTTGGACAATGCTCCGGGCTGGACTGTACTGGCAGAAAATATCTACTACAACCCGGTGCGTTTTCAGGCGGATTCAGCTCCGGATATTGCCGAAGTTGCTCCGGAACTGCCCCGGTTCGAGGCTGCGGGCTGGTTTATGCGTAAGCAGCGTAATAATGCGGGCAATGTGCTGCTGCACGGTTTTGCCGAAGATTTCGACATCGGTTTTGCCGAAGATATCGAAGCGTTGCGGCGGCCCGATGCACCTTGGGGCAACCGGATCATCAACTACGCCGCACCCAAAAATACCGCCACAGAGCTGGAGTTCAACATCAAGGCACAAAAAGCCGAACTCTTTACGCCGTTGTGCAAAACTACCGGCAGCGTGGCAGTGGAAAATGATAAAGTCCGGGTAAATCTGCCGGAAGATTGTTTCTACTTTTTAGTTAAAATCACAGAATAATCAAGAAAGGGAGCGAGAAATGAAAGAAATCAAATCAAACTTTTCCACCCATGGGTGGGTAAAACTGTCCAGCTTTACCCTGATCGAACTGCTGGTGGTCATCGCCATCATTGCCATTCTGGCGGCGATGCTCCTGCCCGCACTTTCGGCGGCACGGGAGCGTGCCAAAGCCTCCAACTGCGTAAGTTTATTGAAACAGCAAGGCACGGCAGTACACATGTATACCAATGACAGCGATGGATTTATGCCAAGCCAGACATATAAACGCAACTCTGGTTTTATTTGTGGTAATTACCTCTCATTTACTAAAACAGTAGATGGAGTCAAAACCACAGTAAATGATTACGCTTTAAGCTTGATTGCCGGGGGCTATATGGGCGATCCATCGGCAAAGCAATTAAATACCCAGCAGATATTGAGAAAGTATTTTCTCTGTCCGGCAGATTTTACTGCCGGAACGACAAGAAATATGGATTATTATTTTTCTGCCAGTGATACAACAGCAACCAGTGCTGTATACATCTCGTATTTCTGCTTTTTCATTGACGATACTTTGATCAAACGCTGGTACATGCCCGGTGGTGCTGATGAATCCCGTACCATGGGGCGGGAAAGAATGGGCGGCGAAGGTACTGACCCTGGCAACTGCATTGCCGGAGATGCTTCGATTTTTTACAATAAAGATAACGCATACAAGATGCACGGCTCTGCTGGTAATGTAATGGCAATGGATGGCAGCGTGACCTCTGTATCCTACAAAAGTCTGCCGGTTGGCGGCTGGAAGGATAATACTAAAAACAAAGAATCCTTAAAAAACTGGGTAGATCTTGTTGACTGATAAGGAATTTTGAAAAATATGGCTTTTTTGGAGTGTCATGCCCAGTCTAAAGTATTGGGTAAGTTGTGCTGTTTCAATGTTTTGCTGCCGCAAAATTATGAAGCTGACGGCAAAACTCCGGCACCGCGCCGGGAGTATAAAGTGCTTTATCTTTTGCACGGTCTGGGCGGCGATTACATGTCGTGGATGCGGCAAACATCTATTGAACGCTACGCTTCGGCAATCAAAGATCTGGTGGTGGTAATGCCCGACGGCGACCGCAGTTTTTATACTGATATGAAACACGGTTTGGCTTACTGGACTTTTATAGCTGAAGAGCTGCCGGGGATAGTCCGGCAGTTTTTCCCGGTGAGTTCACGCAAAGAAGATACCTTTGTTGCCGGTTTTTCCATGGGCGGCTATGGGGCGTTGAAATTGGCATTGACCTATCCGGAGCGTTTCGCCGGTTGCGGTACACTCTCCGCCGCAGCGGATATGCAAGAAATGTTTGCCAACGAAAAATATGCCGAAAGCCGCAAATTGCACGATATTTTCGGTTCCCCCGGAGAGCTGGCAGAAGACGGCAACGATCTTTTTGCACTTATTCCCCGGGCAATGAGCAAAAAAGATTTGCCGGAAATCATCCAAATCTGCGGTACCGAAGATTCTCTGTGGCAAGCCAACGAAAAACTGAAGTCGGCGTTGGAAGCTGCCAACTACCCCGGCTACCGCTTTGAAGGGCATCCCGGAAACCACAACTGGGGCTTCTGTGATACATATATTCAAACCATATTGGATCATTTTTTCAAGGAATAAGTTGCATATACAAAAATTTGCATAAAATTAATAAGTCGTATACCCGATAATAACGAGGTATTTTATGAAAAAATTTATACTTATGATGCTTACGCTGGGCTGTGCTGCCGCACTTGGGGCAGCTCCCGCCGCCGGAAGCGTGAAAAAGGTGGTTCTGACTCCGTTTAAAAAGGCGGTCAAAGCCAACTCGATCATTGTCCGTACCAAAACTGCCAGAGGCAAAACCTATAACGGCAAGGTTTCTGCTAAAATTACTGACGGGGATTTTGTGCTTGAGCAAAAACTGGCAGTCATCGACTTGCTTCATCGCCGCTACGAAGTCGATTACGAACTGTGTATGAAAAATGTCCGGGAATTTTCCCCCGCAACCAAGCTGGAGCTTACCCTTGATGCGTCGGAAAAATATCAGCCCCAAATCTATGAAGTGCGGCCGGTGGTCTTTGATGCCAAAGATTTGAGCAAAGGTCTGACCTTTGAAACTGCCGACCGCCGGGGCGTCTGGGTAGCTCATGACCGGGCAAAAACCCGGTTGGATGGTCAGCGGGGCTTGAGCGGCAAATATTGTCTTCGTGCCACCTGGCCGGGTACTGCCGGTATGATCTCGCTTCTGCCCGGGGAACGGGATTGGCGGAAATATGCGGTTTTGCGGTTTACTTTGGCAAATCCCCACCCGGGAGTTGACGGACATCGTGCCCGGGTAATGTTTCTGTACGACGGCAAAACCATCCAACGCCCCCACAAAAAAGACCTCCCCAGTCAGGGCGGTTTGCGGATGTCGCCGGAAGGGGTCAAGACCTTTGATTTTGATTTGAAGTTGTTTGCTAAAAATAACCGCAAATTCAAATTGAACAATGTCAGGAGTTTACAGTTTTTCTGGTCGCCCCAAAAAACTCCGGCTACCACATTTTATATCGACAATGTGCAGCTGTTGACCCAAGCCCAGCTGGATGCCGAAGATTATCAGCGTTACGGCAGCAAGATCGATGCGGTCAAAAAAACTGCCGCTCCCGATAATAAACTTTTGAACGATCTCATTGCCCGGCTGGAAAAACGCTTTGCAGCCGGGGAACGCTCTTCGCTGGAACCTTTGCTGGAAAAAGCCGGAGAGATCTCCGTAGCTCAAAAACTGGCAAAAAAACAGGATTTTCTGCTCTTGAGTGCCGATGCTTCCGACAAAGTCATGCGTGACGAAATGCCTGCTGAAACCGCGTTCCCGGTAAAGATCTCCGCTGCGGGTAATGAGCGTGAAAGTTTTCAGCTGGTAGTGGTTCCCGGTAAAGAGTTGAAGAGTGTGGAGGTGGCATCTTCGGCGTTGGTCAATGGCAAAGGCACTGTTATTCCGGCTTCGGCGGTCACCGTCAATCCGGTGGGTTATGTTCAGGTGCGTGCCAATTCCTTTAACTACAAAGGTATCCGCCCGGGCATGTGGCCGGATATTCTGCTGAAAAATCAAAAGCTCGATCTCCCGGTGCGGATGCAGCCCTACATGATAACCGTAGCTGTGCCCAAAAATCAGCAGCCGGGAGTTTACAAAGGTACTCTGACTGTCAAGGCGGAAAACGCCAAAACTCAAACTGTGGAATACGAACTTAAAGTCTACAATTTCTCTCTGCCGGTGCGGGGCGAAATGCGTACCTGGTTCAGCTTATCCTATTTGCCCGACGATCCGGTACTTCGCCGCAAGGTCTACGATGTTTACTTTGACCACCGTTTGAACCCCACAGGCATGTACAGCCGCATCAACAAACCCCAGAGCGGACGGAAACCCGGCAGATTTCTGCCGCCGGTCGAGGATGTGCCTTACTGTCTGGAACGGGGTATGAACTATATGAGTATCGGGTATCTGATCAACCGCTATGAGCGTGACCCTTACGCCTTTGACGATGATTACATTCAAGCTGCCGTCGACTGGGTGGGCAAATACCGCCCCACGCTGGAAAAAATGGGGGCATGGGGCATAGTCTATGTCAACGGCTTTGACGAAATCATGCACAAAGATCCCAAAGAAGTCAAAAAGCGTCTTGCCCAGGCCCGCAAGATCTGCGGGGCACTCAAAAAAGCTCATCCGGGGCTGAAGATAGCCAACATCGGCAAATTGATGGATATTTCTCCGGAATATATGGATGCATGGTTCATGTCGCCCAATTCCGGAAAAAACTTTGAACATATCAAAAAAGCCGGTAAGATGGCAGCTTTCTATACAGCATACGGTGAACCGGGATTTATGCTGGATCAACCGGGTATCTCCCCCAGAATATTCTCATGGCTGATCTATAAAGAAGGCTGTAGCGGTATGGGCTTTTACAGCACCATCAGACTTCATGCCGCCGGGCCGCAACGGACCAGAAATCTTGAGCGGCATCACCAGCAGGGGATCACTTACTGCGGCGAAGAGTGTTTCCCCGCAAAAATTCCCGAAGGCGTGGATTGGATGCGGGATATTTATAATTGCGAAGGAACCTACTACAAGGGCCGCAACGGCGACGGTGTGCTTTTCTACCCCGCCCAAGACCGTTCCTTGCTGGCGTCCCAGCGTTTGACCAATATCCGGGATGGTATTGAAGACTTTGAATACTTCAAGATACTGGAAAAACTCCCCGGCGATCACCAAAAGCTGCTGACTATCGGCGACGATATCGTAACTGTACGCAATGGCGATTACACCACCGATATAGCCAAGCTCAAAAAACAGCGCAATGCAGTGGCAGAACAAATCGAAAAAGCTCTGCAAAAGTAAGTAAAAAGATATTATGAGAAACTTAAAAGGTTTCTCATAATACTTTTCTGGAAATAATTGAGCTTCAAAGCGTTACGATTTCTTTTCTGCCGTCAGAGCCGTAGAGTATGAACTGGTTGTTTTTC
The DNA here is from genome assembly GCA_045585955.1 of Victivallaceae bacterium. Taxonomy (GTDB): domain Bacteria; phylum Verrucomicrobiota; class Lentisphaeria; order Victivallales; family Victivallaceae; genus SIG78. Next base: position 26,810 of record JAZMZK010000130.1, on the reverse strand, counting down.
AGTTCAAATTTTGTGAAAAACGGCATTTTGCATTTGGTGTGGATATGCAGTTTGCCCTGTTTGGCTTCGCAGAGATATATTGTGGAAAAATCGTCGTTGCCGGAAAATGCTTTGTCAGTCCGGATGATGGCAAACAGTCGTGAGTCATAAGAAAATGTATGTTTGGGGAAAAGCAATATCTCCAATGTGGTTTTTTCATCGTACATTACTGCATCAAATTCAGCTTTGCCTTGCTGGAGCTTTATTTCCTTGCCGTCCAAAAGCAAAGTGCTGTCGGCGATTTGATTCCAGAGTTTTTCTGCTTTTTCATCCAGCATCAGTATTTCGGTCTGCTGCTGGATGTGGACTGCTATGGTGTGGTAGATTCGCATACCTGCCAGCGAACCGAGCTGTCGTCGGGGCGTATCGGATATTTGCTGGATGCGTTTGCTTAACGCATGAAAATTTTTGAGTATCTGCAAGCGTTTTTTGCTGTCGGCGGTATGGCGCAATTTGTGATCCAATGCCCGGTAGAGCTGTTTTTCGGCTGTTGACCAGACTTCTCCGGCTCCGGCGGTCAGCTCTATGGTGGTCATGGCAGATTGGAAAACTTGGTCGGCGGCGGCAGTTTCCTGCCGGAACTCTTTCAGCAACTCTTCCCGTTCTCCGGCGGCAAGCAGGGTAAAAGTCATACAACACAATGCAGTAATCAAATTTTTCATACAGTTTTCATCTCCTCATAAAGTTTTTTCGCTTTTTTAACTACTTCGCCACAGAGCATTTCGGCACTGATCCGGGGATCGGCGGCGATCGCTCTATTGGCGGCATCGGCAAGTTCCCGGTAAAAATCAAGTTTGGTGCTGCTGTTGAGCAATTTTCTGAATATAGCACTTAAATCAAAAAAAATCCAACTCAATTCTGCCGCATGTGGGGTGGTTACTTCAAGTGGTGCCGGGTAGAAATCGAAAGCCCCGGCAATATATTGCTTTTTCAATGTAATGACCACTCTTGCTCCCACCCAAAGTTGTTTTGCCCGGGGCAGAACTTTTTGCGTGGATGTTTGCTCCAAAAGTCTTTCCAACCCTCCGGCTGTATCAGGCACACCGTTGTTCCAGAGTGTGCAGGTTTCTTGAGTTTGACATTTGAACGCATTGGGTATGCCCCAGGCATCGGCACCGGCGGCACAGATCGCCCGGTATTGTCCGGAATAAGCTTGATTGTTGCATTTGACTTTGTATTGATCGCTCATTATATAGACCAGGGCTTTACGGTAAACTCCGGCGTTGTCGCAGACCATTACCGGAATTCTTTCGTAAAACTCCGGATAACCTTCATAGCAGTCCAGAGCATATAAATCATTTTTGCTGATTTTGTAGAGTGCCCCGTTTATACAATCTTCCGGCGAAAGATCAATATCTGCAAATGTGCGTTCAACAAGTTTATAGCCATGCAGCACTGCATTGGAAAAAGGCACTGCATCCGGGCAGCGCATTCGCATTTGCTGTAAATTCAGATTGCTGCCATAGGCAAAATAAAGGATAGGTTTTTCCATAGTTTCATCTCCCTGTTGGTTTTCAGTCCAGAGCCAAATCAAGATCCAGATCAAATTCTTCATCACTGCCGGAGGCAATCTCCACTCCACTGGAGCCTTCGGTATTGATCTCACGCATCTTGCAGTCATTAAAAAAGAGCAAAGTGCAGTCGCTGCCGGAAAAATCAGAGCCGCGAAGAGTACAGTTTTTCAACTCCCCGGCAAGAGTATTATCGACAAACTCTCCGGTATGCAGGTCGCAATTCTCGGCGTGGAGCTTCAGATCTGGGCAATATTTTATTTGTATGCCGCCTGCGGCACACTCCCGGAGGGTGATTTCGGCAAGCGTATGGTGCAGTTCCATATTGTTGACCATACATTGCTCGTAGACTGCGTTGCCGACGGCATAATCGAAACTGCTGCAGATCATCCAGCATTCTTTAAAGCGTACATTGTGCATTAAAGCATAGCAAAATTCGCTCCGGCGGAGTCGGCAGCGGTAAAAAGTTACATTTTCAAGTTCTGTATAATTAAAAACAGTGCCTTCAAAGTTGATGCCGGAAAAGGTTATATTTGTAAGTTTGGAGTAACTGAAGTCATCGCGGAAGATGGCTTTGTTTTTCAATGTAAAATCCGCCAGTTCGGTATTTATAAAATTTGCCTCGCTGCCCCGGCAGGTTCTGGCGGCGATAAGCTCCACCTTTCCGATAAATTCTTTTTCAGTAAGTACGGTACGCTCAAATTCCATATTTTCGTTCATGGTAAAAAATCCTTTTTGGTTAAATTGTCTGAAAATAATTATACGGTTTTTTTTGATTGTTTTTCATTTTTTGCCCAGCCATTGCAAGGAATAAATCAACATGATTATACCATAAAATGTCCCAATAAGCACCACCAGCGTTGAGAAAAAACCCTTTACTTCGCAAAGCAGACTTAAAGCAAAAAAGAGAAAGTAGAAAATAGCTCCTGCCAGAAGAATGAAGAAAATGGCGATAGCAGTGTAAACTAAAATTTTTTCGATCATTTCGATCATACAGTATATCCTTATTATATTATAGCGAGTTGATTATTTGGACTGCATTGCCAATGCCTGCAGTATAAGAAAAACCATTGCAATAATGCCGATGGGGATGGTTATCCAGTGGGTTTTAAGTGCCAGTTCCAGAATGAACCACACAAAGTAGATCAAATAGCCGATCAGCAGCAGCCCCAGTCCGGCACAAAACAGAACTAAAAGAGCAAAAAGAGCTTTGTCGGGAGTGTTCATTTTACATTACCTCATACAGTAAACGGTCTGATGAATATAACATATAAAAAAACAACAGCCAGTGCGATCAGGGTGATCGATCCAAGGCTATACCAGAAGACCTGACTTGCCAACAACATTAAAAACCATCTCAACATGATCAAGACAAAAACGATCATTGCCCACTGACGACTTTTGATTTTCATGGTGCTCTCCTTGGCTGTTTACAAACTCTATACGCAATATGTCATACAATTTTTCATAACATAATTTTTACTGTTCTTTACAAAGCATGTACGCAAAAAAAAAGCGTGCTTTTCGTGATTTTTCAGGAAAAGCACACTTTTTTCGATTTTTTTTTACGGCAATAGAGAGTTTTTTGATTGCCTCTATTGTAAGGAAATATTGACCGGAAGAACTTAAAAGTGCCTTGAAAAAAGAGAGTTTTATGTTATATTATAAAACCGATTTCAACTATCATGGAGATTGTTTTTATGGTTAAAAAACGGCGTCCGGTCATTCTTTTGAATATGGCTGTTGATATCTTGAGTCAGAGAGAAACTGATACCCTGGGCAGTGCATACTCTCAACGCGTGTTTGAATCAGGCGGGCTTCCGGTGCTTATGCCTTCTATTGAAAATACCGAACTTATTGAATCGTGGCTTGATCTGGCTGATGGTGTTTTGCTGGTTGGCGGTAAAGATTACCTGCCATCGGAGTATGGCTGCGAGCCGCATCCGGAAACTTTTCTCGGGCGGTTGAGGGCGCATTTTGATATTGCTTTCGGCAATGCGCTCATGCGGCGTAATTTACCTGTTTTGGGCATTTGCGCCGGTTGTCAGCTGCTTAATATAGTGACCGGCGGCAAACTTATCCAGCATCTTGAAAATGCCGATGATTTTCATCGTGGCGGAAAAAGACACGATGCCCGGATCTGCCGTTCCGGATTTTTTGCTGATACCCTGCAACTTGAAGTCGGAGCCCGGCTGGAAGTCAACAGCTTTCATCATCAGGCTGTTGATCCGGAAAACCTCGGCAGCAATATGGTCGTTACCGCTCAAGCGTTTGATGGAACAATTGAAGCTATTGAGCTTGATACTCCCGACCGGATGGTGTTGGGGGTGCAGTTCCATCCGGAACGCATGGACGATCTTGCCGGTGTATTTTTCGGCAGATTGTGTGCCGAAGCTGATGCTTTCCGGTCAGCAAGATAGTTTGCGGCAAGCCGGTTGCTCCGGCGTTCAATCTTCTTATGTTGACCGCTGAATGTATTTCAGAAAAGTTGCAGATTATTTTGATTATTGCCTTGCATTTGTTTTTCTGATGATTATATTACCAGAGTAATATACATTTTATTTTTCAGCAGGGTTGGTTATTGTGGCAAAAAACGAAAATATTTCAGGTGAATCCGGGAATCCTTTCCGGGTGCGCAACCTTTTTTATCTGCTGGGTGCGGTGCTGTTTTTTCTGGCAGTGATTTCGCATGATCCCGGCGATTTTGCAGTGCTTTCCGGCGGCGTTTCCGGTGTGGTCAATAATTGGATAGGGAATGTGGGCGCCAAGGTTGCCTGTATGCTTTTTCTTTTGTTCGGGCTGGCAACTTACCTGCTGGCAGTGATCGTGCTGCTGGCAGCGATCCGCTCCTTTATGCCGCAGAAACTGTGCCGCACATGGTTTTTTATTCCCGGAACATTGTTGGCTTTGATCGGCGCATCGGTGATTTTTGCGTTTGATCCGGCAGCGTTTGCCGGAACATGTGAAGAGTTGGGTTTAGGCAGAAGCGCGGCGGCTGATTATGCACTCTCCGGCGGAGTCTTCGGACAGTTGCTGGCGGCTCCCGGCTGCGAAAGTATTCAACCCGGTGTTTTGCGGCTTTCCATTGGGCCGGTGGGGTGTATTCTGGTGAGTTCCACGCTTTTGCTGGCTGGTTTGATAATGCTTTACCGGTCAGAATGGCACTCGGTGCTGGTCAATGCTGTTGATTTGCTGATTCCTGCCTCCGACAGCGGGTATGCTATGGAAAAAGAAGTGGTTCGCCCGGAAAAAACTGCCAAAAAGGAAAAAATCTCCTTTGCCGAAAGAGTCCGCCAGCTTACCGCCCGCAACGAAGAACTTTCTCAACAGCTTACGGCGGAAGTTGAAGCGGAAAAAACCGCTCAAGTACCGGTTCCGGCAATGGCAGCAGAAAAAAGTAACGATGGCGATCTTTTTGCCCGGACGGCGGTGGAAGCTCCGGCTGTTCAGGTAGAAAATATTGAGCCGGTCATGCCTGAAACAACTCCTGCTGTAAGCAGTAAAAACGAAAGCACTCCTGCTGCTCCGCCGGTGCATGAATTGGCTAAACCGACTTTGGTGCAGGCAGGCGAAAAGGCGGTCAAAGTCCGCAGCAGCGATTATGTTCTGCCCCTGATGACCATGTTGGGCAAAGGTTCGGAGATCGCCGGAGAAAAGCCCGAAGTCATCGCCCGCAACAAAGAAGTTTTGCAGATGGTGCTGGAAAGTTTCAAGGTCGATGGTCAGGTAGTCGGGCATGTTTCCGGCCCACGGGTGACCCGTTACGAGATCAAGCTCGCTCCCAGTGTAAAGGTCAGCAAGGTCACTGAAATCGAAAACAATATTGCCATGAATCTTAAAGCACGCAGTTTGCGTATTCTCGCACCCATCCCCGGCAAAGATGTGATCGGTGTGGAAGTGCCCAACAGCGAGGCTGAAGGTATTACCATGCGTTCGATCATGGAAGCCGATGTGTGGAAAAACAGCCGTATGGAAATACCCATAGTGCTGGGCAAAGATGTTTCCGGCGAGCCGGTGGTGGTGGATTTGGCGATGGCTCCGCATTTGCTGATCGCCGGAGCTACCGGCAGCGGTAAGTCGGTGTGTATGAATACACTTATTATGAGCTTGCTTATGAAGTTCGGCCCCGAAGATCTTAAACTTATTCTGGTTGACCCCAAAGTTGTGGAAATGGCGGATTACGCCACTTTGCCCCACTTGATAACGCCGGTGATCGACGATTTCAAGAAAGTCCCGCTGGCTTTGCGGTGGGCGGCTACTGAAATGGACAAGCGTTACAAACAGCTTGCCAAAGCAGGGGTGCGTAAACTTAAAGATTACAACAACCGTCAGCTGCCGGAAACTCCGGTTTTGGATGATGACGGTGTTCCAATACCTGACAAACTGCCGGTGTTGATCGTAATTATTGACGAGCTTGCCGACCTTATGCAGACCGATGCCCGCAGCGATATTGAAACATCTATTTCCCGTATTGCCGCCAAGGGGCGTGCTGCCGGGGTGCATATCGTGGTGGCAACCCAGCGGCCCAGCCGGGATGTTATTACCGGTACCATCAAGAGCAATCTGCCTACCCGGATAAGTTTCCGGGTGCCCAGTTTGACCGACAGCCGGGTGATCCTTGACCAGAAGGGCGCCGAAGCATTGCTGGGGATGGGCGATATGCTTTTGCTTTGTCCCAAACGGGGATTGGAGCTGGAGCGTATTCAGGGAGCATGGGTGGCGGATGGCGACATCAAGCAGGTGGTCAAGTTTGTATCTGACCAGGCGCCGCAGAGTTTTGATGAGCAGGTGGTTGCCGGTAACGAGGATGAGGATGGCGATGATGTGCCAATGAATAAAAAAGGTTCCCGCAGTTCTGCCGGCGATTGGAGCGAGGAAGATGCAGAAGCTTTTATCGACAGCGGTTTTGAGCTTGATCCCATGGTGGCAAGGTACATGCAGCCGGGGGATGATGATCTGGTACGCAAGGCTCTGGAAGTGGTGCTGCTGGAAAAGAAGGCCAGTACCAGCTATATCCAGCGGCGGCTCAAGATCGGTTACAACCGGGCTGCCGAATTGATCGACCTTATGGAAGAACGGGGTATTGTGGGACCGCCCTCCGGCAGTGGCGCCAAGCGGGATATATTGGTGTTTGACGATATACTTAATTAATAAATGTGCGGGATTTGCAGAGATAAAAGGATGGCTATATGGAAAATGATCCCCGGAAAATGGAATTGAATTTCAACTTTGCAGACAGCGATGAAAAAGGCGCTGAAAATGACAGTGTGCATGTTGAAGATATTCAGCTTGAAAGTCAGGTTGTACCCGGTGCCGGAGATAAGTCCGGAGAAAATTTTGCAACAGCAGGTTTTAACATTGCCGCCAATGGCAGTAATGTGACGGATGATCTTGCCGATATACCGCGTTCCAGACTGCCGATGAACTGCCCTGCCGGAACTATGCCGCTGGAGGAAAAACCGGCAGTCAGGAAGATTTCGGAGGCGGAATTGGCAGTAGTCGGCAAAAGTTTCGGTACGGCTTTGCGGATGTTGCGCGAACATCACCAGTTGGATAGAAAGGCGTTGGAGCAAGCAACACTGATTCAGGCGCGTTATCTTGAAGCTCTGGAAAATGAAGACCTCAAGGCTTTGCCGCCGCTGGCTTTTGTGATCGGTTATATCAGAAGTTTGTGCAGTTTTTATAAATTGAGCGATGAAACCACCGGGCAGATGGTTGCCAAACTCAAAGAGCAGCTCGAATATTCCTGCAATGATGCAATGATGAAATCTTTGGAGGTGGATGCCGCCGGCGAAGAGGTCAACGCCAGGCGTATGAAACACATTGTCTGGGGCTTGGCAGGGGCTGTTGTACTGGTGGCTGTGCTGATAACCCTCGGAGTGATCCTGTTGAGTCAGAAAAATACTCCGAATGTCACTGTGGTAAAACCCGCCGCCGGTCAGCAGCATTTTGACCCCAACACCATTTATCCGCTGCTGGAACCGCCTACACTTGACCTGCCCAAATTGCCGGTGGCAGAATAAAAACAATGCAAAATTGGCAATATGGACTTTTAGAGTGTATATTATATTGGCAGGGGTGTTGTATCTTGAAAATATGTAATGGGTTTATGCTGAATGCAAGATGCAGACAAAACTGCAAACGAGGTTGTAAATGAAGATATTGATAATAAACGGTCCGAATCTGGGGCTGTTGGGTGTGAGAGAACCGGATATTTACGGTTATACAACGCTGGCAGATGTGGAAAATTCTTTGCGGAAGATCGCTGAATCGAGCGGTTGCGAGCTGGAGTTTCTGCAAAGCAATCACGAAGGCGTTATCGTAGATCGGCTCAATGCGATATTGACCGGTTCGCCGGTAGATGGTATAGTCATCAATCCGGCTGCATACACTCATACATCGGTGGCTATTGCCGATGCTTTGCGGGCGTGTTCAAAAGTTCCGGCAATAGAGGTGCATATAAGCAACATAAGCAGCCGGGAGAGTTTCCGGCACGAGAGTCTGACCGCACCGGCTTGTATCGGAATGATTGCCGGATTGGGTACTGACGGCTACGAATGGGCCTTGAAAGCGCTGCTCAAGCGTTTGACAAAATAAAAAAAACGATTTGTGTTTGTATATAGAGAATCAGTAACGAATTTAACAGATTGGATGTGAAAATGAAAATTGACGACATCAAAGCGATCGCCGAGATCGTGGCAGCCAATGATCTGGCTGAACTCAAGCTTGAACGAGATGGTTTTACTCTGGAAATCAAACGCGGTTCCAGTGCCGTGGTTGCTGCTCCGGTCAGCGTGATCGCTCCGGCACCGGTAGCTGCCGCTGCTCCTGCACCGGCTCCTGTGGCTGCTGCACCGGCTGCTGACAACGCCAATCGCATTACTATCGATTCGCCGCTGGTCGGTACCCTGTACCGTGCGCCCAGCCCGGAAGCAGCACCTTTTGTCAAGGTTGGCGACAAGGTTACGCCCGACACTGTGGTCTGCATTGTGGAAGCAATGAAGGTCATGAACGAGATCAAAGCCGAAAAATCCGGTGTTATCCGGGATATTCTTGTGGAAAACGGCAGTGCTGTGGAATTTGGTCAGCCGCTTTTCGTGATTGAATAAAAAACAACATCCGGGAAATTTTTATGGCTCTTTTCAATAAGATTCTGATAGCCAACCGCGGCGAGATCGCTTTGCGGGTGATCCGTGCCTGTCGGGAATTGGGCATTAAAACTGTTGCGGTATACAGTATTGCTGATGCCGACAGTTTGCCGGTGCGTGAAGCCGACGAGGCAGTTTGTATCGGGCCTGCCCAGGCATCTGCAAGCTATCTTTTGATCGACCGTATCTTGAGTGTAGCGGCGATTTGTGATGTGGATGCTATCCATCCGGGCTACGGGTTTCTGGCAGAAAATGCTTACTTTGCCGAAGCCTGCCGCAAACATAATATAACTTTTATCGGGCCGACTCCTGAAGCCATGCGTGCTTTGGGTGACAAAGCGGTTGCCCGCGAAACGATGATGAAAGCCGGTGTGCCGGTGACTCCCGGCAGCGAAGGTTTGATCAATACCGAAGCCGATGCTGTGAAGATGGCGCAGAAGCTGGGTTATCCGGTCATCGTCAAGGCTACTGCCGGCGGCGGTGGTCGCGGTATGCGTATAGCTCATAACGAAGCCAGCTTGATCCAGGGGTTCCACTCGGCTAAAACTGAAGCGGAAAATGCTTTTGGCGACGGTTCGCTTTATATGGAAAAATACATTATCAATCCCCGGCATATCGAGTTCCAGATATTGGCGGATAATCACGGTAATGTGGTGCATCTGGGCGAACGCGATTGCAGTGTGCAGCGGCGTAATCAGAAGCTTATCGAAGAATCCCCGTCGCCGGCTCTCAACAGTAAGTTGCGGGAAAAGATGGGGACAGCGGCAGTCAAAGCAGCCAAAGCTGCCGGATATACCAATGCCGGTACTATTGAGTTTTTGCTGACACAGGAAGGAAATTTCTATTTTATGGAAATGAACACCCGTGTTCAGGTGGAACACCCGGTAACTGAAGAACTTACCGGTGTGGATATTGTAAAAGAACAGATCCGCATCGCTGCCGGAGAAACTTTGAGTGTCCGTCAGAAGGATATCAAGTTTGAAGGTCATGTTATCGAATGCCGTATCAATGCGGAAAATCCGGATACCAAGTTCACTCCGTGCCCCGGCGAAGTCAAACTGCTGGTGCCTGCCGGCGGTATTGGTGTGCGGGTCGATACTCATGTTTACAGCGGTTACCGTATTCCGCCTTACTACGACAGTATGATCGCCAAACTTATCGTTAAGGCTCCCAATCGCGAGCAGGCGATCATCCGCTGCCGCCGCGCGTTGGATGAGTTTATTGTTGACGGGGTCAAAACCACGATCCCGTTCTCAATGAAGATCGTCAACGATAAAGACTTTACCGCCGGTAATTATGATACCGGTTTTGTAGAACGGGCTTTTATGAGCGATAGCGACAGTTCTGATAAGAAAAAAGCTGCCGTTGAAGAAACTCCGGCGGTAGAAAAAGCTGCGAGCAAAAGCCGCCGCAAAACAGTCAAATAAACAGGCGTTAATGCCGTACATGCCCGGGAGCAGGCTTCCGGGCGTGATAAAATAAAACTCGAACCCAAAAGGAGGTTATCTATGAAAAACACCGAAAATGCCAACAGTACAGTTGCCGCAGCCAATGCCCGTACCACCGTTACGAGCGATGCCCCGTCTGAATTGGGGTTGATCAAAATACATGACAATGTACTTGCAGCCCTGGTGAGCCGGGCGGTTTTGGGAGTGGATGGTGTTTCCCGCCTTGCCGGCAGTGCGATCATGGATAATCTTGCCGGTATGGTTGGCAGTCATTCCCGGGCTATTGAAATCGTTAAAGATGGCGATGATAAGCTCAAGATCGTGGTCAAGGTCAATATTTTCTACGGTACAGTCATCCCGACTGCCGCAGTAGAGATCCAGCGCCAGGTCATTGAACAGGTGGAAAGCGCCGCCGGGGTAACTGTTGCCGGAGTCGATGTGGTTATTCAGCAGTTGGATGAAGTCTTTGAAGGCGATGATGATGATGATGACAGCACCGGAAATGCTGCACTTACAGCTAATCATGCCGCTGCGATGGCAGGTATGCCGAACATTGGCTGATCTTTTGTAACAGAGCAAATAACAATCAGAAAGAGATCAGATTATGGAAAAGATTTATGCTTGGATCGATAAATTCATAGTGGAATTACCGGCTGCCAATGATTTTGAGCGGGGATTTTTCCTGGCTCTGCTGGCAGCGGCGCTGGTGTTCTTTCTGTTGTTGTTGCTCTGTTTGATACTCAAACTGATTTTCCGCAAACCGGCAGTGCCGGGAGTTACGCTGTTGCGGGAGGATGGAGATATCTTTATTTCCCGCAATGCCATATTCACCGCAGTATGCCGTTTGGAAAAAGATTTTCCGGAGTTGGAAATACTGAAAGTCAATATGCACCGGCTGCGTCATGGCGACCTTGCACTGACCGTAACGGTGATGTTTGAGGAAAATAAAGAATCTTTTGATGCAGTTGCCGGAGCATTCAAGCAGAAGGTATTTACCATGCTCAACAAATCGTTCGGGATAGACAGCATCAAGAATGTGGCAATAAATCTGGCAAAAATTCCTGCCGAAAACCACGATGATGACAGCGCTGATAATGCAGCACCGCCGGTAGTACACAATGCATTTGGTTCTGGCATCTGAATCCCCCCGCCGCCGGGAGCTTTTGCAAAGATTGACCGGAGATTTTACGGTCAAAGCAGCCCGGGTCGATGAAATATCCGCATCGCCGGAACTGACTCCGTCGGAGGTGGTGCTGCACAATGCGCAACTCAAAGCAGCAGCGGTGGCGAAAGATCATCCGGACTCCTGGGTGCTGGGGGCTGATACGATAGTTGAGCTGGATGGCCGAATTTACGGAAAACCTGCCAGTATTGAGGAAGCCGGAAAAGTTTTGCAGGAATTTTCCGGCAGAACCCACCGGGTGTTGACTGCGGTGGTGCTGGTTTGCCGCAGTCAAGATAAAAAATCGGAGTTCGTTGCTGTTTCAACGGTAAAATTCCGCAAGTTGAGCAAGAAGGATATAGAGTTGTATCTGTCGCAAGTGCCGGTTCTGGACAAGGCCGGCTCTTATGGTATACAGGAAAAGGGCGAAATGCTCGTTGAGGAAATCAGCGGGGAGTTGGAAAATATAATAGGTTTGCCGATAAAGGCATTAGCAGCGGAAATGAGAACGCTGGGTATAATACAATAAGTTTTGAGCAGTCGGAGTTGGTGTAATGAGCAGAGCAGTGCCGCAATCGGTAAAATTTAAGAAAGACTATATGATGATGCTGGCATTTGTGCTGTTTTTTCTGATCGTGGCAGCAGAGTGCTTTCTTATAATCTGGCTGCCGTGGCATTTGCGTTTGGAAAATATGTGGGCAAAGCAGGAAGCGCAGCAGGAGTTGATCGAGCGGTTTGACTTTGTCCGTTTGCAGGCAAAATCCCTGTCGGAAAAACTGGCTAAACCTGCCGGTTCGGAAGTTGTGCTGATCTACCGCGGTCTTGACCGGACAGCGGGGTATATGCACAAATACAGCAAAAAAATGAGCGCCGCACAGTGCCGGACATTTATGGATACAGTATCAAAACTTATGGGGTTGCATTTTGATATTGCCAAGAATAAGAAAGCTTTTTCGCAAGTCATCAGACTTGATAGTACAAATTATCTGAAAACACTGCGTGGGAGCATTGTCCCGGAGCAGACAAAAAAATGATCTGCCTGTTTTTCAGGCTGATCAGGTTGCATTTATGAGGTGAATTATGGCAGACAAACGCACAGCCGTTGTAATTCCGGCGCGTTACGCAAGTACCCGTTTTCCCGGCAAAGTTCTTGCCCAACTGGCAGGCAAGCCGATGATCCAGCATGTTTTTGAGCGGGCATCGGCAAGCAAAGCCGATATTTGTTTGATTGCCGCTGACGATCAGCGGGTGATCGATGCATGCAAATCGTTCGGCGCAACGGCAATAATGACCGATCCTGATCTGCCCTCCGGTACTGACCGTATTGCTGCGGCACTCAAAGGTATTGAAGCTGATGTGGTTATAAATGTGCAGGGCGATGAACCGCTGCTGCCCACTGAAGCGATCAACAGTTTGATCGACCGGATGTTGCAAAGCGATTCGCCTGAAATGGCAACTATCGGTGTGCAGGGCAGCCGGGAAGAGCTGGATAACCCGAACAAGGTGAAACTCGTTAAGAGCAATTCAGGCAAGGCACTCTATTTCAGCCGTTCGATGATACCGTTTTTGCGAACCGGCGGGGTGGATATGCCCGTATATTTGCACTGGGGTATTTACGCTTACCGGCGGGATGTGCTGGAAAAGTTTGTAAATATGCCTGCCGGAAATCTGGAAAATTGTGAAAAACTTGAACAGCTCCGGGCGTTGGAAAATGATATTGATATACAGGTTTTGATCACCAATTTGGAAAGTGTGGGCGTGGATACTCCGGAAGATCTGGTGCGTGCCGAAGCTAAACTGGCAGAAAAATTGAAGAATATTTGAGGTGAAAAATGAGCATTGTAAAAGTTAATGATAAAGTAGTTATCGGCAATGGCAAACTGGTATTGCTGGGCGGCCCGTGTATGGCGGAAAGTTTGGAAACCTGCCTGGAAGCGGCGGATTTTCTGACCGGACTTTGTGCCAGGTTGGATATCGGGTATGTTTTCAAGGCTTCTTACGATAAAGCCAACCGCTCTGCGGCCGGTTCGGTGCGTGGCCCCGGTATGGAAAAAGGTTTGGAATTTCTTGCCGAAGTCAAAAAGCGTTACAATGTGCCCGTAGTGACCGATGTGCACGAAACAGTGGAAGTGGAAAAAGCTGCCGCAGTAGCTGATATATTGCAGATACCGGCATTTCTCTGCCGCCAGACCGATCTTTTGCAGGCGGCGGGCAGAACCGGTAAAGTCATCAATATCAAAAAAGGTCAATTCATGGCTCCGGAAGATATGAAGGGTGCTGTGGATAAAGTCCGTGCTGTGGGCAACGACAATGTGATGTTGTGTGAACGGGGCAGCAGCTTCGGTTATCACAATTTAGTAGTGGATATGCGTTCGCTGGTGATCATGCGTAATCTGGGTGTGCCGGTGGTTTTTGATGCCACGCACTCGGTGCAGCTCCCTGGCGGTTTGGGCAATGCTTCCGGTGGTCAGCGTGAATTTGTGCGCCCGCTGGCACGGGCGGCGGCGGCGATCGGTATGGATGCACTTTTTTGCGAGATCCACCCCAACCCTGCCAAGGCATTTTCTGACGGCCCCAATTCGCTGGATTTCAAGCTGGCGGAAGAGTTGCTTACTGAAATCAAAGCCATACATGATATGGTCAACCGGCAGTAAGGCATGATATGAAGAATATAACTCCTGAACGCTGGCAGAAAATAAAGGCAATAGTGCTGGATATAGATGGTATACTGACCGATGGCAGGATCGGTTACGGTACCGGTTCGCCCGAAGAAATAAAGTTTTTTCATGTGCGCGATGGTCATGGTATAAAACTTGCTATGCGGGCAGGGATCGCCGTCGGGGTGCTTTCGGGCAGAAAGAGTGCCGCCAATAATCGCCGTGCCGAAGAGTTGGGTTTGAGTTTTGTTTACGAAGGCAAAAAGGATAAACTTTCTGCTTTTGCCGAATTGCTTGCCGAGCAGAAATTGCAGGCCGATGAGGTTTTGTATATGGGTGATGATACAGTGGATTTGCCGGTAATGCGTCAGGCCGGGGTCGCTGTAACGGTGGCGGATGCTCCGTGCTATATGGATACTGCTGCGGATTTCAGAACCCGGCACAATGGCGGGCAGGGGGCTGTGCGTGAAGTTACAGATCAACTTTTGATGCAGAGCGGTAAATGGAATGCGGTTATGAGCCGCTATGGACTTGAGGATTATAAATTTTAATGAAAATATTTTCCGGAATAATCATCAGTGTAATTTGTGCGGCAGCTGCGTTGCAGCTTGCAGCGGCGCCCGGCGGCAAGTTGAATGCCTTCAACAATGTGCGTACCGGGGCGGCAAGGATGCCTTTTTATAAAAATCAACAGCTGGAATACTTTATGCGCAGCAAAAGTATGGTGCTGCGGGGCAAACTCGTTGATACTGTCTGGCCGATGATCGATTCTGTGCGCAAGGGTATTTCGGTTGAAGTTATCGCCGGTTCGGATAATTCAACCGAGATTTATGCACTGAATTCACCGTTGAAAACAGTGCAGGATTTTTGGAGCAAACGCACATACAGTGCCGGCGTGGTCGTCAGCGAAAGTGCTGTTTTTGACCAGGTGCAGCGCACCGCCAGCGGTACAGAAAAGGTCTTTATGCGTTCGCCTATGCTGGATTTGAACGGTGTGGGTTTTGCTGCTGATTTCAACAACAATCAGATAAAAGTCAACAGCAATGTCGAAATTGTTATGCGCAGTGAAAACGGCCGTTCAGCGTCATCTCCATTGCAGGCGTTATCGGGCGAAAAAAAGAGCGGTGAAAAGAAATCCGGAATATCTGAAACCAAGGCGTTTTGCGATGAATTGCATATTGATACCAAGCGCAATGTTATAACTCTGATCGGGAATGTACGGGTATTTGATAATTCCGGAACCATTACCAGTGAACGCTTGGAAATTGAGTTCGGTGCCGAAGAACAGCCCGCTGATAAAAAAGGTAAAGTCAGCAATAAAAAAGCCGGGCAGCGGAGCGGCATCGGGGAAAGCAGCAGTAAGGATCTGCGCATTGCCCGCTTTATTGGTAAAGTACATGCAGTGCGCAAGTTGGAGCCGCATGAGATCGCCGCCGGTGAACAGACTGCCGATGCCAATATGATGGTCTACAATGCGCCGAATGATACCATAGAATTGATCGGGGCACGGCCACGGCTCACCCGCGGCAGAGATACGGCAGAGGCCGAACGGATAGTAATGCTGCCTAATAAGCGGATCGTAAGATTTTTTGATAAATGCTTTTTTAAATTTTATCGGGATAAAACCCCCAATGCCCAGCCGGATTTGGTCAACAGCGATTATGCGGACTGGAATCATCCGGCAGATCTGATTCGTTTGATCGGCAATGCCAAGTTCCGTTCTCCGGCAGATAAGTCGGTGTTGCAGGCAGATCGTATTGAAATAACGCTGGCAGATAAAACTGTCGGCAAAAAGAGTTCCGTTCGCAGCGGCAGTTCCGGCAAGCGCCCGGAAAAATCAGTTGCTAACGGCAATGTGCGCTACGAACGCGATAACAACGGTGTAAAAGAAAGTGCCCGGGCAGGGCGCATGACCTATCAGGCAAAGCAAGACCTTATCCACATGGAAAACAAACCGGTCGTCCAGCGGGGCGGAGATATAATCCGTGGCGGTGAAATGACTTACCATATTGCCAAAGAACGGATGATCGTGGAGCGGTCAAGTCATATAACCCTGTCGGGCGAAACAGTCAAGCAGAACAATACAGGAGTTGTCGCCGGAAAAAACAAGGCAAACAAGAACTCTGCACCGTCGCCGGTAACGGTGGATTCCCGCAGTGCTGATCTCAATTACGGTGGCAATAAGTTGGCCTTTGCCGGTAATGTGGCAGTCCGGGGCAGGGGCATGAAGCTTGACAGCGATAAGTTGGATATAGATTTGGAAAATACTGCATCCGGTAATGTTAAAAAAGGTGTTGCCAAGGCCGGTGATGCCCGGAGCCGCAAGCAGCCGGTGCGGGCTTTGGCGGTCGGGAATGTGCATGCCGAAGATGAATCAGGCATATTGGACAGCGGCGTATTGGATGTCCGGTTCGGCGATACAAAAATTCCCGGCAAAAATGAAATTGAAAAAATTTATGCCAGCCGGAAAATGCGTTTGCAGAGCAAACCCGATAAAAACGGCAGCAAAAAATCCAACGGCAATACCCTGTTGGGCAAGTCTGCCGATGGCACCACAACTCTGGATGCCGAACGGGGAGTGATGAATATGTTGACCAATGTGGCGGATTTTTACGAAAAAGTGGTAGTCCGGGATAATGCAGTAAGGCTGGAGTGTGAACATTTGCAGATGATCGCCGCAGTTGCTGCCGGGCCGGTGCCGACCACGGCAAGTTTCCGCGCACGGGATGAATTCCCGGATCGGCTGGCTGTGGGCAATGATCGTGAACTTTTGAAAGTGATCGCCAATGAAGATGTGAAGATTTTCCGGACTCTGCCGACCGGCGAGATACAGCGGGCCAAAGGCGATTTGGGCGTATACACAGTTAAAGAGCGCAAGATGGTGCTGACTTGTAATCCGCCGAAGCGTCCGCAGGCATTGACTGCCGATAGCGGAATGATTGGCGATAAAGTTACTATTGAGCTTGATACTGAAGATGTTTATGTGGAAAATGGTGATGTGCTTACCCGTATGGATGATCTGAAGTTTTAACCGCAATAAGGAACAGATTTTTTTATTAAAAAAATTGAAAAAAAATCATTCGGGGTGTATATTCCCCCGACAAGTAAAAATTTGGAAAAAGCCATTATGAGTGATACAGAAAACAATATCGGAGCTGTGGAAAAAGGCGAATTGCTTATTCAGGCGGATAATCTGGTGAAGAGCTATCGTGGCCGCTGCGTGGTCAAGGGTGTTTCTTTGAAGGTTCACGCCGGGGAAGTCGTAGGTTTGCTGGGCCCCAACGGTGCCGGTAAGACTACCAGTTTTTATATGGTTATGGGGCTGGTAAAGCCCGACAGCGGTATGTTGAGTTTCCGTAAATACGATATAACCCATGTGCCGATGTACAAACGCTCCCGGATGGGAATGGGGTATCTGGCACAGGAGCCGTCGATTTTCCGCAAGTTGACAGTGGAAGAAAATATTATGGCAATATTGGAAACGCTGGATATCAGCCGCAAGGAACGCAAGGAGCGTTGCGAACAACTGCTGGATGATTTGAGTCTTACCCATTTGGCACGGCAGAAAGCTATGACTCTTTCCGGTGGGGAACGCCGCCGGTTGGAGATCACCCGTGCCATGGTGACCAATCCGTCGTTTCTGATGCTGGACGAACCCTTCAGCGGGGTCGACCCCAAGGCTGTGTACGAAGTGCAGCAGATCATTCGCAAATTGCAGCAGCGGAATATGGGTATTCTGATCACCGACCACAATGTGCGTGAAACTTTGTCGGTGGTGGATCGGGCATATCTGATGGTGCATGGTGAAGTCATGCTGGAAGGCTCCAGCGACTATCTGGTGAACAGCGAAGAGGCGCGCGAAGTCTATTTGGGACCGAGTTTTGCTATGTAAAAGCACAGTTCAGCAAACGAGATTGGAAATGATTTTTTTTATGGCTGAACCAACAGCCATTTTTTCTATATATTTTTAAGTAATATAAATTTTATGGAGATATGATAATGAGTAACGAAGAACAGGAAAAAGTTCAAGCTCAAGCCGGCGAAGCCGCTGCGGAAGCCGCTGCGGAAGCTGCCGCTGAAAACAGTGCTGAAAAGCAGCCGGAAGCTGCCGATACCGCTTGGGATGTTCAGGAAGAAATCAAAGAAGATACTCAAACAGCGCCCGAAGTGGAAGTTTCTCCCGAAGCAGTGCTGAAAGCCGAAGTTGCCGACCTTAAAGATCAGCTTTTGCGGAAAGAAGCCGACTATCAGAACTACCGCAAACGCATGGCACGGGAAGTCAGCGATGCCCGCCGTATCGGGCTGGTGGAAACGATCACCCCCTTTTTGCAAGTGTTTGACCTTTTTGAAATGGCGATGAAAGCTGCCGATAAAAGCGACAATGTTGCCGCTCTCAAACAAGGTTTGGAAATGATCCTTGCCCAGTACGGCAAAACCATTGATGAGCTGGGTGTGCAGAAATTTGATGCCGTGGGCGAAACCTTTGACCCCATGTGGCACGATGCAGTAGCTTACGAAAACAGCGACGAAGTTGCTGAAGGCGTGATCATCAAACAGTGGAACTGCGGTTACAAGATGGGCGACCGTCTGCTGCGACCCGCCCGGGTGATCGTTTCCAGCGGCAAGGCGGAAGCTCCGGCAGAAAAAACTGAAGCTCCTGAAAGCGAAAAGGCAGAAGAGCAGCAGTAAGGAGTGCAGAAAATGAGCAAAGATTTTTATGAAATACTTGGCGTGGCAAAGACCGCCACTGCCGAAGAAATCAAAAAAGCCTACCGCAAGCTGGCGATCAAATATCACCCCGACCGCAATCCGGGAGATACAGCTGCGGAAGAAAAATTCAAGGAAATTTCCAACGCTTACGAAGTTTTGAGCGATACCGCCAAGCGGCAGCGTTACGATCAGCTGGGGCACGAAGCCTTTACCTCAACCGGGGGGCAGGGCTTTGGCGGTTTTGGCGGCGGCGGCGGTGGTGGATTCCGTGACCCCATGGATATATTCAGCCAGTTTTTCGGCGGCGGTGGCGGCGGCAGTTTCAGCTTTGAAGATCTTTTCGGCGGCGGCGGACGCCGTCGGCACGACCCCAACGCTCCTGTCAAGGGCAATGATCTGCGTTGCGATATAGAAATAGCTTTTGAAGATGCCGTTTTTGGTGCAACCAAAGAGATCAGCGTTACTAAAGATATTGATTGCAAAGTCTGTTCCGGCAGTGGTTGTGCTCCCGGTACCAGCAAAAAGACCTGTCCCCGCTGCGGCGGCAGCGGTCAGGTGACCATTTCCCAGGGATTTTTTGCCATGCAGCAGCCTTGTCCCAGCTGTCGGGGTACGGGTATGGTTATTGATAAACCCTGCTCCGGCTGCCGGGGTACCGGCCGTCAGCACGATACCAAAAAGATCCCTGTGCGGATCCCCCCAGGGGTGGACAATGGCGACCGGTTGCGGGTCAAAGGCGAGGGCGAAGGCGGCTTGCGCGGCGGTGCTGCCGGCGACCTTTATGTGGTGATCCATGTGCGGGAAAGCAATGTTTTTGAGCGGGAAGGCTCCGACCTTTTCTGCAAGATGTTTGTGGACCCCGTTACTGCCATGCTGGGCGGTGTGGTGGAAGTGCCCACCGTTTCCGGCATGACCAAGATGAAGATAGAAGCGGGCACCCAGAGCGGCACTGTTCTGCGGATCAAGGGCAAAGGTATGCCCTCGCTGCGGGGCGGCAGCCGGGGCGATCTGCATGTGCGTATTCAACTGGAAACACCGGTGAATCTGGATAAGGATACCAAAAAACTGTTGGAAGAATTGCAAGCTAAACTGACAGAAAAGAATTATCCGCAAACTGAAGCGTTCCGCAAAACCGCGGGGCCCTTTCTGGGGAAACTTTAATGGCTGACGGCAAAAAAAATAAAAATATTCCCGGCGACGGAGTGCTTTCCAATAACCGCAAGGCTCTCCATGATTATATCGTGCTTGAGCAGTACGAAGCGGGTATCCAGCTTACCGGCACCGAAGTCAAGAGCTGCCGGGCAAGGACGGTAACGCTCTCCGAAGCCTATGTGGATATGACTCAAGGCAGTGCCTTTCTCGTCAACGCCCACATTGCAGGTTACGACCACGGCAACCGGTTCAATCACGATACCCGCCGCCGGAGGCGCCTTTTGCTTCACAAAAAAGAATTGCTCAAGCTGGCGATCCAGGTCAAGGAAAAAGGCTGCACTATCGTACCTTTGAAGATGTATCTCAAAGGCGGCTTGATAAAGTTATCAGTTGCCCTCTGCAAAGGCAAAAGCCACGAAGATAAAAGGGAAACTCTCCGTGCCCGGCAGGACGACATGGACGCAAGAAGAGCCATGAGAGGAGATCGGAATCTTTAATTAACGGTTGCAGCTGCAACCTATGGTGCTGTTTGCTGTGCATTTAACGGTAACGAACGGTAACGAACGGTGACAAACGGTAATAAACTGGTGGATAGTGTATTGCTGTTTCTGGCGGCAGGAAAAATCCGGTACCCCCCGTTGTTTTCCGTTAATTCCCGTTCTGCCGCCATCTGTACTATCGCCTGCATATGCGGTGTATATCTTGCTCAATGTTGACAATATACATTCTTTTTGAATGTTTTTCAAAAAGGAGTTTTTTATGCAGATGATAGTTGATCTATTCTATCATGATGGCGAAGTACAGAGCTTTTGCTGCAACAATCATGCAAAGACTTTGGAGTTTGTTTGCGGCGTTGAACATTCGCTGGATTTCCGCTTTTGCGATTTATCCGGTTCGCCGCTTAAACTTATCCCGACGGAAAAATTCGGCAGTTGCCAAATCCTTTTAAGCTGTCATGACCGGGTGCTATCTTCGGTGGAAAACGATATCTCTTTTCTGGAAGATGATGTCGGCTTTCAGACTGTGCATGTGGAAAAACTTACTTTTGATTCTCCGGCGATCCGGCAAATGCTGGCGGCAAGTCAGTGGGAGTTGGAGCCTGATTACCGGGGGAAGATCTTCTGTGATTTTTCTATGGCAATATATATCAATGAATATTTCCGCACTTCCATACAACTCTTTTTTACCCTTGAAGCTGTGTTAAAACAGTGAAAATTCTTTCCGGGATTTGTAAAGCTCTGCTTTTATGCTATCTTAAAGTAAAATGTTGTAATATATTTATAGAAAGATAGCTTATGAAACGGATTTTGGTTACTGGCGGCGGCGGCTTTCTGGGCAGTGCCCTTTGTGAAAGATTGCTCAATATGGGCAATGAAGTTATTTGTGTTGACAACTTTTTTACCGGCAGCAAACGCAATATATACAAGCTGCTGGACGATCCCCGGTTTGAAGTTATCCGGCACGATGTGACTTTCCCCCTTTACATTGAGTGCGACGAAATATACAACCTTGCCTGTCCGGCTTCGCCCATACATTATCAGCGTGACCCGGTGCAGACGGTCAAGACTTGTGTGCATGGAGCGATCAATATGCTGGGGCTTGCCAAGCGGCTCAATGCCAAGATATTGCAGACCAGCACCAGCGAAGTCTATGGCGACCCGGCAGTGCATCCGCAGGTGGAAAGTTACTGGGGCAATGTGAACCCCATTGGCATCCGCTCCTGTTACGATGAAGGCAAACGGTGTGCCGAAACGCTTTTCAACTGCTACCGTATGCAGTGCGATCTGCCCATAAAGATCGTGCGGATCTTCAACACTTACGGGCCTAACATGCACCCCTGCGACGGTCGGGTGGTCAGCAACTTTATCTTGCAGGCTTTGCAGAACAAAGATATAACCCTTTACGGCGACGGCAGCCAGACCCGCAGTTTCTGCTACCGGGATGATTTGATCGAAGGTCTGGTGCGGATGATGGCAACGCCTCACGAAATCACCGGTCCTGTAAATCTGGGCAGGCCCCAGGAGTTCACCATCCGGGAGTTGGCAGAATTGACCATCAAACTGACCAATTCCAAGAGCAAGCTCATCTTCTGCGATCTGCCTGCCGATGACCCCAAACAGCGGAAGCCGGATATAACTCTTGCCAAAAAACTGCTGGATTGGGAACCCACCACTCCGCTGGAAGAAGGCTTGAAAAAGACCATTGAATACTTTGAAGAACTCTTGCGTACCGATTACGAATTTTGCCAAGGTTGATAGGAGAAAATTTTATGCCAGATGAATACAAAAATCCGGACTTCATTATCAATGAAGAAGCTCCCCGTATTCCTGATAATGATGCACTTGCTCTGGCATGTGAGCAGGGATTGAACTGGATGATGAACGAATACAGGCGTTTCAGGAACTTTGACGAAAGCAAAGTTCCAGCTTACACGCTGCCGCCGCTGCCGGATACTTTGGAAGAGTGGGAAAAAGTTCGCCCCGAACTCTGGAAAAAGTTTGAGGAGTGTATCTATGGAGATTTTCCGCCGCCGCCGGATAAGGTGGAAGTCAAGCTGCTCGCCAGCCGGGATGATGCTCTTGACGGCATAGCTCTGCGGCGGGAGTACCGGGTATACTGCAATATGGATAACGGCAGAAGTTTCAACTTTGACTTGCTTTTGTATCTGCCGAAAAACACTGCGGAACCGCCCCCTTGCTTTGTGCATTTGAATATGAAAGGCAATCAGGCTTACGGCCCGGATATGGATATAAGACCCACCCGGTCGCCCGTGAACAAGCCCGACCGCTGGCACGCTACCGGCATCAACAGTCAGCCCCGTGGTCTGGATGTGGGCAGAATGAGTTATGCTGAAGGTGTCCGCCGGGGCTACGCTATGGCAACGGTCTGTTACGGTGAAGTTTTTCCGGACAATCTGGATGGTTTCCGGAAAAGCTGCTACACCTTGTTTTACGACGATCTGCGGCCCGATTACGAAATACCGCTGGAGGATTTGAACGCTGGCAGAGTCCGCAATATCGGAGCATACGCAGCGTGGGCATGGGGCTATTGCCGGACTGCTGATGCTCTGGAAAAAATCGGCTTGACTGCACCGGATAAACTCGGATGTGTAGGCCAGAGCCGTCTGGCAGTGGCAAGTCTGCTGGCCGGGGTTCACGATAAACGGTTCAAACTGGTTTGCTGCAATAACTCCGGCAGCGGCGGGGCGCAGCTCAACCGCCGGGATTTCGGCTCCATGCTGCAAGTATTCCAGGCATGCCGCCCTAACTGGGTAACGCAGAATATCGAGCAATATGTCAGGCGGGAAGATACTCTGCCGGTTGACCAGCACCAGCTTCTGGCAATGGTGGCACCCCGGGCGTTGTATGTGGCAACTTCCAGCCAAGACCTTAATGGCGACCCCCGCGGCAGTTTTCTTGCCACCCAGGAAGCCTCCAAAATCTGGGGACTTTACGGCTTGAAAGGCTTGGAGTGTAATGATATGCCCCCCGAAAATACTCCTGTCGGTAATATGGTGCGGTATCATGTCAAGACCGGTAAACACTCACTGACTTCTTACGACTGGGAGCAATATTTCAAGTTTGCCGATGAATTGTTCGGCAAATGTTAAAAAATAACATTTTTTCGGCGGAAAAATCTGCTTGTTTTAAGTTTGGTATTTGACAAAAACTATTACCAATGTAATGTAGAACAGAGCTGTATAAGTTCTGTTCTTTTTTTGTAATATGGAGTAATTTTTTATGAATAATGTACGCAATTTCGGTGCCGTTGGCGACGGTGTTACTTTAGATACCCAAGCTATTCAAAAGGCGTTGGATGCCGGTGGAATGGTCTATTTCCCGGCTGGAACATATCTTACCGGATCAATATATTTGCGGAGCAACGGCGGTTTGGAACTTGCCCCCGGAGCAACCTTGCTGGCTGTGCCGGATAAAACCCAGTACAATGCCGATGATTTTATACCCGAAAATCAGGCTTTTTCCACCGAAAATGTTTCCGGGGCACATCTGGTGATCGCCGCCAATGTGGAAAATATCGTTATCCGGGGCGGCGGCAGGATCGACGGCAACCGGCGTGCAGTTTTCAATACACCGAACCCGGATTTCCCGGAGCGGTTTCTGCTGCCCGAATGGCGCATGGGGCAGATGGTTTATATGGTCAACAGCAAAAATGTCAGTATTCAGGATGTGGAAATGCTGGATTCCCAGTATTGGACTTGTTTTCTCCACGGCTGCGAATGGGTGAAGATCCGGGGTGTGCGCATCGAAAACGACTTCGGTACCCAGAATGGCGACGGTATTGATGTGGACTGCTGCCGTTATGTTACCATCAGCGACTGCATTATCCGCTCTGCCGATGACAGCATAACTTTGCGGGGCAACGATGCAAAATTAGGCGGCAGCCGTCCTTGCGAATATGTTACCATTACCAACTGCATACTTTCCACCCGCTGCAACGCTTTCCGTATCGGGGTGGGCGGTGGTCTGGTGCGGCGGTGTACCATCAGCAATATCATAGTGCGTGATACCCGTACCGCTATTTGTCTGGTTTCGCAATACAGCAAAAAAAGTACCGGTGTGCAGATCGAAGATATCCAGTTCAGCAATCTGCGATTGGATTGCGTGCGGCCCTTCTACATAGCTACCACCCCACGGGGAATGCAGGAGGAAACTGCCAAAAATATTGAACGCATCAGTTTCCACCATGTGCGGGGAACGGCATACCGGGGTTCGGTGATTTCCGCCAGTCGTATGGGGTATGTAAAAGATATAAGTTTCAGCGATGTGAAAATTGTCTATGACCGGGGTGAAAATATCGTTGCTGTACCGCCGGAAAAAACCGGCTACGGCGAGTTTGTCAAGGGCAATCCCCCGGCAGCATTTTATCTTTGCAACGCCGAAGATGTGGAATTTAAAGATGTCAAGGTAACATATCCAGCCCATGCTGACGAGTGGCTGGCGGGGATTATGAATCAAAACAGCTCTTATTGCTGCAATAAGCCGCTTTCGGATAAACCGGATATGGCTGCTGAATTTTGATTTACAGCTTTTGCCGGCAGACAGGCTGTTGAACTCCCGGCGGCTTGTCTGCTTTTCCGGGGAGGGCAGGCAAAAATAAGTTTTTCCGGATTTTTTGTATTATTTTTTTTGCAAAAAACGGCTTTTCCGGTTATATTTATTTCCCAGTATTGTTCAATGTTAATAAAGTTTGGGTAACAAGATGAAATGCGGATTTGACAGCGAAAAATATCTGGAAGAACAGGCGGCGGCGATTTTTGAGCGTGCCGAAAAATTTGACGATAAACTCTATCTGGAATTCGGCGGCAAACTTATGGGCGACCATCACGCCGCCCGAGTGCTCCCCGGCTTTGACCCCGATACCAAGATCAAGCTCCTTCAGCGCATGAAGGACAAGATCGACATCGTTATTTGCATTTACTCCGGCGATATCGAACAGCGCAAAATGCGTGCCGATTACGGTATATCTTACGATGCTGATGTTATGCGTACCATCGATGTACTGGGCGATTGGGAGCTTACCGTTAAAGCCGTAGTCGTTACCCGCTATCAGAACCAGCCGGCGGTGCGTGGATTCATCAACCGCCTTTCCCGCCGGGGGATAAAAGTCTATTTGCACAAACCCATTGCCGGATACCCTACGGAGCTGGATACCATTGTTTCCAGCAAGGGTTACGGCTCCAACACTTATATTGAAACCGATAAACCCATTGTGGTAGTTACCGGCCCCGGGGCAAGCTCCGGCAAGATGGCGACCTGTCTTTCGCAGGTGTACCACGATTTTCAAAAAGGCATCCGTGCCGGATATGCTAAATTTGAAACTTTTCCGGTGTGGAATCTGCCTTTGAAGCACCCGGTGAACATTGCTTACGAAGCCGCCACTGCTGATATCGGCGATGTGAATATGGTCGACAGTTTCCATTTGGAACACTATCACACCCCGGCGATCAATTACAACCGGGATTTGGAGGTTTTTCCGGTAGTGCACCGGATCTGTTCACGCATTATGGATCCCGAACAGCTCTATCACTCGCCGACCGATATGGGGGTGAACCGGCTGGGCTTTGCCATTTCTGACGACGAGATCTGTCAGCAGGCATCTGCCCAGGAGGTTATCCGCCGCTATTTCCGTGCCATGTGTGACTATGCTATGGGGGCTGCCGATAACGCTCCTGTTGAGCGCATTAAACTTTTGATGGACGATCTGGGCATTACCGAAACTGACCGCAAAGTGGTTTCGCCCGCCCGTGATGCAATGGCAAGTGCTGAAAAAACTCCCGGCAAGGGCTTTGACAACATCTTCTGCGGTGCAGCGCTGGAGCTTGCCGATGGCAGGATCGTTACCGGCAGAAACTCCACGCTGCTGCACGCCGCTTCCAGCTGTATATTAAACGCTATAAAGCTGCTGGCAAATCTGCCGGATAATCTTACACTGCTTTCGCCGGAAGTTATTAAAGCTGTTTCCAGCTTAAAGCAGGATGTTTACCACAATAAAGGTATCAGTCTTGACCTTTCGGAAACGCTGACCGCTCTTTCGGTGAGTTCTCCCAGCAACCCCGCCGCCAAGCTGGCGCTGGAAGAATTGACCAAGCTCAAAGGATGCGAAATGCACTTGAGCCATATACCGCCGGCAGGGGACGAAAATGCGTTGCGCAAACTGGCAATAAATGTAACCAGCGACCCAAGATTTACCGGCAGGAACCTCTTGCAAGATTAACGCTCAAAATTGCGGCAAATCTTGTGACCTTGCCTGCGTCGGGCTGATATTAACGGTAACAAACGGTAACTGACGGGCGGCAAGAACAGTCCGTAAAAGTCCGTAAGAGTCCGTATCAGTCCGTATTGCCGCCATCAACCGTACCGCCCGTGAATGCGGCAAAGCGGCTCTCCGCCGCCATCAACCGTACCGCCCGCGAATGCGGCAAAGCGGCACTCCGCCGCCATCAACCGTACCGCCCGCGAATG
>JAZMZK010000129.1:0-49615 GCA_045585955.1 Victivallaceae bacterium | reverse complement strand
AAATACGGCAAGTGCTGAAAAATTCAGGCGGCTACCTGTAAGGTAACCGCATAAGGCTTACCGTATTTTAACAATTGCCAACAGCAAAAGAACCAATATCACACCCTTGCAAGCAAACAGCACCCAAGGGGCGTAACTGATAAACATATAGGAGAGGATTGGGGATGCATTGCAAATACGGCAAGTGCTGAAAAATTCAGGCGGCTACCTGTAAGGTAACCGCATAAGGCTTACCGTATTTTAACAATTGCCAACAGCAAAAGAACCAATACCCCACTCCAGCAAGCAAACAGCACCAAAGGGGCGTAACCGCCAAAAAGATGGCGATGGGTTGCGGATGGATTGCGAAAAAGGAAAGTGCTGAAAAATTCAGGCGGCTACCTGTAAGGTAACCGCCTGAAATTTACAGTGCTTTAACTTTCGCAAGGCGCCGCAAGACACGCTATATTTTTGGCGCGTTGCGCCCCATCAAAAAAACGATTCGCAGAATTGTTGTTCAGTCATGTTGGGGACGA
The DNA here is from genome assembly GCA_045585955.1 of Victivallaceae bacterium. Taxonomy (GTDB): domain Bacteria; phylum Verrucomicrobiota; class Lentisphaeria; order Victivallales; family Victivallaceae; genus SIG78. Next base: position 49,100 of record JAZMZK010000129.1, on the reverse strand, counting down.
CGGCACGGGCGAGGAATTCCACGCCACGCTGATTGCCCCAACTGTAAACGAGTTCCAAATTGCCGTTGAATTCGCACATATCAAGGTCGGAAGCGTTGATATTTTTGGCGGCTTTCAGGCGGGGGATCTCGCTTTCGGGGAATACGGTGTGAAGATTGTAATCTTTTTCGCCATAGCCCAGCACGATCTTTTTGCTGTAATCCCAGTTTTTCAAGTCTTTGGAACGGGCAACGACGGTTTCAAAACCCTCTTCGTAGCTGCCGCCGAGGTAGAATACATAGTAGTAACCGGCAAAATAACGCACCATGGGGCCGCCGGTGTAGTGGTCAAAACCGAAAACGGCACCGTCGATGGCACGCCACGAAACCAAGTCTTTACTTTCGGCAAAGAACATGGTAAAGGGGTGATCGCCAACTTTTTCTTTGGGAGCGCCCAGCTCGTAGATCATTACGAATTTGTTATCGGCTTTGCATACGGAAGTGTTGAAGCCGACCTGTTTGGGATCGTCAAGGATCAAGCGGGGAGTTGTCCAGCGGATAAGGTCTTTACTTTCCAGCTGATAAAAACGGCTGCCGCCCCAGTCGGAACCGCAAGTAACGACCATACGGTCGCCATCGACATAGGCGTTGCCCATGTGCAAGCCCAAACCGAAAGGCAGCGAAAAAGTGTTATCGCTGACTTTGCGGAAACGGAAATAAGAGATCCAGCTGTTGTTGAAATAGCAACGCTGACGACCGGTACCGTGGAGTTTATCGTTGGCAAGGCCGCGGATATATTCAAAAATCAAAAGTTCGCCCTTCCACACTACGGGATTGGCTTCCACGATGTCGCAGTCAATACTGCCGATCTTCTGCATAAATTCAGGTGTACGATCCATAACAACTCTCCTGTAATAAAAATAAAAAAGGCATTGCCGCAAGTTTTTTTTGCAGCAATACCTTAAAGTGTTTTAAGCGATCAATCTCACAGCAATTCAGCAATCTGAACAGCGTTGAGAGCGGCACCCTTGAGCAACTGGTCGCCGGTAACGAACATTTCGATACCCTTGAGATCGTTGCGGGAAATATCCTGACGGATACGACCAGCCAGCACATCGTACTTTTCAGTTGCATCAATAGGCATGGGATAGACCTTGTTCATGGGGTCATCGACCACCTGCACGCCGGGAGCCTTGCTCAAGATGGCGCGGACTTCATCCGGAGTGATATCTTCTTCAAATTCCATATTCAAAGATTCGCTGTGGGCACGCAGCACCGGAATACGAACACAGGTGCAGGAGAGCTGCAACTCGGGCAGGTGCAGCATCTTGCGGCTTTCGTTGAGCATTTTCAGCTCTTCTTTGGTGTAGCCGTTATCATAGAAAACGTCGATGTGGGGAATCAGGTTGAAGCCGATCCGGTGGGCAAATGCTTTGGGTTCGATAGCTTCGCCGTTGAGCAGCTGACGGGTCTGGACGATGAGTTCTTCCATACCTTTGGCACCGGCACCGCTGGTTGCCTGATAGGTGGCAGCGACCAATCTCTTGAGTTTCTTGGCGCGGTGCAGCGGAGCAACTGCTACCAACATGATAGCGGTGGTGCAGTTGGGGTTGGCGATAACGCCATTGTGCCATTTTACATCTTCGGGGTTCACTTCCGGAACCACCAGCGGCACATCGTCATCCATACGGAAAGCACTGGAGTTATCGACCATAACGCAGCCGGAATCCACCACGGTCTTGCGGTACTGCTTGGAGATATCGCCACCGGCACTGAAAAGAGCAATATCCACACCCTTGAAGGAATTTTCGGTCATTTCTTCAATAGTGATCTCGGTGCCTTTGAATGTCAGTTTTTTACCGGCAGAACGGGCAGACGCCAGCAGTTTGAGGTTTTTAACCGGGAAGTTACGCTTTTCCAGCGTTTTGATCATTTCGATCCCGACCGCACCCGTAGCACCGGCTACGGCGACATTGTAGGCTTTGGACATAGTTATCTTTCCTTTCATAAAAAATGAGTGCACTCATGCACAGTTAAACCAAATCTATAAGATAACCCCCTTATTAAAAATTGCAAATATTTTAACTTTTCAGCAATCACTTTTTTTACTTTTTTTGTCAAATCAACGATCAGGAGAAGAATTTTGCAAAAAATTTAATGTTGGATGCTTTTTGAAAATTGCAATCTGAAAAATGGGCGTTATTTTTAATGCTTGCAAAAAATCTGATAAATGTAATTCTGAAATATAAGGAAATGAATTCGTCAATGATCAATCTTTCGCAACTTGTTATTGCATCGGCAGCTCCGGCGCTCAACGCCGAAGGCGAAGCTATGATAAATCTGGATGTGACCACCCGAAATATCCTCTGGATCGGCATTGGTATTTATGTGGCAACGGTGTTGGCTATCGGTTACTTTTCCGGCAGAAAAGTCAAGAATCTCGGTGATTTTATCGTTGCCGGGCGGCGCTTGCCCTTGTGGATGGCAACAGCCACCTTGCTTGCCACCTGGTTTGGAGCCGGTTCAAGCATGGGGGTATCGGCAACAGTTTACAGCGGCAGCTTGCGGGATGTTATTGCCGATCCCTTCGGAGCCTCAATAAGTCTGATCCTTGCCGGGATTTTTATTGTGGGAGCATTGCGCAAACTCAACTGCATGACGGTTACAGATATAATTCAGAAAAAGTATGGCAGAAATGCCGGTATTTACGCTTCGCTCTGGCTGATACCAGTGTACATCGGCTGGCTGGGTGCGCAAGTTCTGGGGCTGGGGACTTTGCTTAATTTGCTGACCGGGATCGATCTGTTTTATGCCCGGATGATCGGGGCTGCGGTGGTGTTGTTTTACACCGTTACCGGCGGTATGTGGGCTGTAACTATCACTGATGTAGTGCAAGTGGTGCTGATCGTAGCCGGACTGCTGATCATCGTCCCCGGGGCGGTTGAGTTGGCAGGTGGCTTGAGTGCGGTAATCAATAATCCGGCAGTGGATCTCTCGCTGGCTCCGGCAGCGGAGGCTGTGGGAAAGCCGCTGCACACTGTCAACTACATCGGCAGCTGGATCATCATGGGTCTGGGCTGTATGGTCGGCCAAGACCTTATCCAGCGATCTCTTGCCAGCAAAGATGACAGAGTGGCTATTTCCAGTTCGGTCATGTCCGGATTTCTTTATTTTATGATCGCATTGATCCCTATTACCATCGGTTTGGCAGCCAAGATACTGCTCCCCAAATGGGGGATCACAGCCGAAGTTATGGGCGGAACCAATTTGAGCAATCAGGTGCTGCCGCGGGTGGCGATCGGAGTTTTGGGTGCCATACATCCGGTATTGTTGACTCTTTTCATCAGTGCATTGATTTCGGCAATTATGAGTTCGGCTGACAGTTCACTTTTAGCGGCTTCCAGTTTGCTGGTAAATAATGTTATATACCCGTTGCGGCCCCAGGCTTCAGAAAAAAGTATACTGCTTTTTACCCGTATAGCCACGGTAATGCTGCTGGTTGTAGCGACTTTTCTGGCAATGAAGGTGGAAAGTATTTACGCACTTATGATCAGTTGCTGGTCATCCCAGCTGGTGGTGGTGTTTATTCCGGTTATCGCAGCAATTTATTTTCCCAAAGCCTCAAGCAATACGATTTGGTGCACTATGATCGTATCGACCTGTGTCTGGCTGGGTTACATTTTTATTGCCGGTATGGGGATCAATGGAACTTTTACCGAAAAGCTTGCAGCTCCGGAATTTGAATTTCAGCTCACCAATGGTGCAGTGTTCGGTTTTGCCGCCGGGATCATTGCTTTTACCGCAGCTTTTCTGGGCGAGATAATTACGGAACGGGGCAGTAAAGACAAAGAAATCAAACACAAGAAAAAGCACCGCAAAAAACAGCGTAAAGCTGAAACTGAACCAGTCAAAGCTGAATAAAAATGAATGATCTGCTGAAAAAAGCCATTGAAATATTATCCACTCCCGGCGGTGTGGTTTTAGTCCCGACCGAAACCGTATACGGGTTAGTCTGCGACTGGGAAGATGATTTGGCACGCCAACGCATTTACGAACTTAAAGGCAGAAGCGAAAATAAACCGCTTGCCATGTTTGCCGCCTCGGCTGAAATGGCGGAAAAGTTCGGCGCCCGGCTGAACACGCAAGCCCGTATCCTGCTGGATACTTTTGCTCCGGGGCCCATTACCGTAATTACTCCCGGCTGCGGGAAATACCCCACCATCGGTATCCGCATACCAGACCATGAGTTCATCCGCCAACTGCTTGAGCAATATGGCAGAGCTCTTGCCAGCACCAGCGCCAATGCTTCGGGCAGACCCAATGTTCTGACTCCGGCAGCGGCAGTTGCCGAACTGCATGGAACTGTTGACCTGGTCATTGATGGCGGAACATTGCCCAGCGATGCGGCAGCTTCCACCGTAGTAAATGCTTGCGAAAAACCCTGCCGTATCTTGCGGCATGGTCCCATAACTGAAGAAGCGATCAAAAAGGCTCTTTACCAGAAGCTCTGTTCCCAATGCGGGTAGGTAGTAAAAAATGACATATATACCTGTGCATTGAGATATTTTTCAAAATTTGAATGGCATTTATCTTTTTGCTTCGCAAAAAGATAAATGCCGGTAAAAGGTTTGGAAAAAAGGGGTGGAGTTTGAGGAGGGGGAAAAGGCCCTTTCCTCAAAAGGTCTTTTCCCCCTCCTCAAGTACCGACCCTTATTGGGAACAGAGCTTCACCAGTAAATCGCCAAAGCACCCGGCATATTTATTTTTTCGCCGGTAAAGGTCAATTTGCCGGTATTTTCGTCGTAGGCAAAAAATGCAGTATTATTGCCGATTTCATTGGCGGCGGCAAAGTATTTATTGCCGGGTAAAAAGTTTATATCCCGGGGCCCCTCGCCTTCAGCGGGTACAATACTGTTGAGCTCCAGCAAACCATTTTCCAACACATTGAAAACCGCAATACTATCGTAACCGCGGTTGGAGATATACAAATATTTTCCGTTATCGGAAAGTCGGATCGCTGCGGTTTTGCTGTAACAGGAGCAATCCTCCGGCAAAGTGGAAATCAGCTGGCGGCACCTGAAAGTTTTTCCGTCAAAACTCAAAACCGATACTGTATTGCCGATCTCATTGACCAGATAAGCCGTATTGCCGCTTTTGTTGAAAACCAGATGCCGCGGGCCGGAACCGGCGGGTTCAACTTTGAAGATCGCCGGTGCATTTACATCAAGCAACCCTTTTTCCGGATCAAAGTCAAAGAGTTTTATTTCATCCAACCCCAAATCCACCACTGCCAATCGGGTGCGATCGGGCGTAAAGTTGACAAAATGCGGGTGCGGACACTCCTGTCTTGCATCCACACTTTTGCCGGAAAAAGTCAAAACCCGCTCCAAAGCCTTGAGCGAACCATCTTCATTCAAGGAAAACTCACTGATGTTGGAGGTAAAATAGCTGGCAGTATAAAGATATTTTCCTCCGGGCGCTGCAACAACATAACAGGTGGAAACACCATTACTGGGCAAGCGGTTCAAAAATTCCAATGCCCCATCCGCCTTTATCCGGAATGCCGCAACCGCCCCCGCTTTACCTTCGGCACAAGCGGCATAAAGCGTTTTGCGGTCAACAGAATATGCCAGATAAGATGTACCGTAAAGTTCAAAGAAAAATTGTTTTGAAATGTTACCGCTTTTATCGATACACATACCGGAAATACCGCCTGAATTATCTGCTGTATTCCGGTTGGCAAGGTAAAATAAATCGTTCTTCATGGAGTGACCGAATGTTAAAGTTCAATAAAAAAGCACCTGGCCTTTTACAGACCAAGTGCTGACAAATGCTGTTCCAGCAATTACTTGCGGCGGATACCAAGTTCCGCACACAGACTGACATAGCGATCGTGATTTTCACGGGAAAGATATGCCAGAAGCTTTTTGCGACGGTTCACCAGAGCCAACAAACCGGTCTGGGTGCTGTAATCCTTGCGGTTGCGCTTCAGGTGTTCAGTCAGGTGCTGAATGCGTGCAGTCATCAGAGCGATCTGCACTTCGGGGCTGCCGGTATCACCATCTTTACGGGCGAACTTGGCAATAGTTTCTGCTTTGGGAGCCATGCTCATTTTGTCCATTCCTTTCATTTTTTCCATTTTTCAATCTCCGGCAGCGGCAGTAATGGTTGGACAAATAACCACTAAAGTTACCACCGGAAGCGTTTTTACGGAAAACGCATTTTGTTTAATATAACACAGTTCATAAATATTGCAACTGCCGCACTGAAATTTTTCAACTATTTTCTGATAAAAACAGCCAAACAGCAGTTATCCAATCAGCTGCAAACAAGAGATATTGAAAAATATTGAACAAATATTTGCCGCAACCGCTCCAATTTTTTGCAGACAAGCTGATTTGTTCTGCGTAAAAAGAAGGAGTTTTTATGTTAAACAGCCTCAAAAAACACTCACTCCTGCCGTCAATGCGCCGGTGGGACAGTATGTTTGACTCGGTAATGGGCAAACTTGACCTGCTGAACGGGGAAGAAATGCGTTCGGAATTGGATGATTACATCCATCCGGATATTACCGTAAGCGACAGTGCCGCCACAGTACGCTTTGCCCTGCCCGGAGTTTGCAAAGAAGCGATCAATGTGGAAATCGAAAACGATTTTCTGATCGTCCGCACCGAACACACCGAAAACAACCATTGCCGCTGCAAAGGCAAAAAAATGCTGCGCAACGAACGCATACACAGCGAGTATTTCCAGAGTGTACGCCTGCCGGATAATATAAAAAGCGCTGAAGCTGCGGCAAGCTATAAAGATGGGATTCTGACCGTAAGCATCCCCCGGGAAAATTGCAGCTGCCCCCATACCAGCAAAATCGAAGTAAAGTGAGGTGATTTTATGACCAGCGAATTAAGCAAATGTGTTGCCGATACCCCTGCCGCAGCCGAAGAAAATATTGAAATCATGCCGCCGGTAGATATAACCGAAGAAAGCGATTGTTACAATATGTACTTTGAAGTACCCGGCTGCAATTCAACCTCGGTAAAAGCTGAAGTCGAAAACAATATTCTCTCTGTTGAATGTGCCAGTACCTTGCGCAAAAACAAACGCCCGGTGCTCTACAAAAGAGTGTTCAGACTCTCCCGGGCCGTGGATGTAAGCAAGATCACCGCCGAAGTAAAGGATGGTATTCTGACCTTGAATCTGCCCAAAGCAGAACATGTAAAACCATTCAAGGTACCGGTAGCATAAGCTCTGCCAACACAAAAGCTGCTGTATTTTCCCCAAAAGTACAGCAGCTTTTTTTTGCTTTCCTCAAACTCTCTGCATTATTCCGGCATGGGAAAGATAGAATGGTACACGGCGCGGGAGTCGAACCCGCACGCCGAAGCGAAGGATCCTAAGTCCTTTGTGTCTGCCAATTCCACCAGCCGTGCATACTGTTTGCAATCTATAATTTAACGCACTTTTGCAAAAAAACAACACTGCATATAATATTTTTGTACATATTTGTAAAAAAACAAATGTTGAAACCGGTGAAAATTCTTTAAAATACTTGTAATACAGTAAAAACAAGTTAAATTAAATGTGTTATGTTGTTAAAACAAATATTTATGAGGTAAAAAAGATGATTTCAACATTTGTTGCCGTGCTGATCAAAGTGTTTTTTCTGCTGACACCGTTTTTTGCGTTGTCCATGTTCTTGAGCTACACCGCTGATTACGATAATAAACGCCGCCGCAAAACTGCGATCAAAACTACTTTGGCGGTGATCGTTATAACTCTTTTGATCTACTGGTTCGGCGAATATCTCTTTATGGTGCTGGGTATAACCATCGATGCCTTCCGTATCGGTGCCGGGCTGGTACTGATGCTGACTGCCATTGCTCTGGTGAACGGGCCAACCGGCAGTAATGCCAAAAAAGTTACTGAAGAGTCGCAGGATATAACTGTTGTGCCACTGGCACTGCCCACCATCGTCGGTCCCGGCACCATCGGTGCCATGCTGGTTATGGGGGCTGAAGGTGGAGCTATGACAGTGCGTATAGCTATATCATTTGGGATCGTTGCTGCGGTAGCACTGCTGGGGGTGGTGCTTTTGATGGCTGAAAAGCTTGAGCAGATCCTCAAACGCAACGGCATTCAGATCTTGAGCAAAGTCACCGGGCTTATGCTGGCGGCTCTTTCTGCTCAATGTATTTTTGACGGTATCAAGAATTTTCTCAAATAAATGAAAAACCTTTGGCGCATAACAATATTTTTTATGCTGCCGGGTTTTGTACTTGGCGGCAACAGTATTGCCGCCTTTTTCAAACTTTCTGACGGAGTGCTTGAACCGCTTCCGGCATTGTGTCTGGGCGGAATCATCTGGTCAACAACGGCGTATATTTTTTGCCAGACGGCAATTTTTATCCGCAGAGCAGCGCCAATATACTATCCTGCCATTGCGGCTTCAGCTTTGCTTTATACTCTGGCTGCCGGCGGAGTCGCCATCTGCTGCGGCAACGGGTTAGCTGCCGCAAGTACCGGGATTGCAGTTTCAGCACTATCAACAGCCCTGATCGCCCACAGTTTTGTTTCCACAAGCTATACTTTTTTTGATCGTTTGTGTTTTACTGCCGGCGGTTTTGCAGCTGCCGCGATTTGGTTTACTGCCGGTATTTATTCGCGGTTGGCATGGATGGAAACTCTTTTCTTTTATTCAGCAATTTTTCTGCTGTTGAGTTGGGCTTTTGCTTCGCCGCTGACTCAATACGGCAAATCCCGGAAAAAGTGGTTGTGGCGCCTGCTGCTGCTAACTGGAGCATGGGGCAGCTTTTACACGGTTCCGGTATTTTCCCCACCGCCCAAGACATTCAAAAATCATCCGGAAAAACTGTGGAGCAAAACCAATACGACCTGTAACGGCAGACGATTCATTTTGCAGGAAAAATCCGGCAGATACGGCTATTATACGCCCCGGGGCAAATTGCTGGCCGCCGACAGAACCGATGAAAAAATACAGTCGGCAGTACTGCCGCTGTTAAGTTTGCCGGAAAATACTGTTTCAGCAATCCAACTGATTGCACCGGCAACCTCCGTGCTGCCGGGATTGCTGAAAAATCATACAGAAGCCAGGCTCCGGCATCACCGGGTTCCGGAAACGATCTATTCCCGGGAATTCAAATGGAACAATCATTTATTTTCGCAAATACTGCCCAACCGCCCGACCAGTGAACTGCCCCATAAATCTGCTGACATACTTCTGATAACAGCTTTGCCGGAAAATCCATATCCCTATTTTCTGCAACGCTGGCTGAAATATATTGCAGGCGATATACTGCACCCCAACGGAATCGCAGCAATACCGGCAGACTTGCTGAAAAATCCGGCAGTTTTCAACTTTATGCACGAAAATTTTGCCTGTTCAGGGATTTTACCCGGCTCCGGCGAATTGTGGGTGTTCAGTCATCACCCGGTGGATTTATCGCTGAAAAGCATCAGCAAAAAAATGCAGCAGACTTTCAGTAGTTCTGCAAATATAAATCCGGAAATGTTTGAAATCGTTTATTCCAACAGCGAATGGCTCAAAGATTACCCGGCAGCTGGTTCAGAAGAACATATAGCGTATGGAACCAATCAACTTTGCGGCAGCTGGTGGTGGTGGCTGTTCGGAGCAGCGGCAGCGGTTGTGTGGAGAGTGATCCGGCTGTTCGGCGAACGCCGCAGCACCATGTACAGCTGTTTTAATGCGATCGAAAATGGTTTTTCCGGGATGGGGGTGTTTTTATTGAGTCTTTCGCTGCTGCTGGTCTACAGCGGAGCCTACACGATTTTTCTGGCATCGGCGGCAGGAACTTTTGTCTTTTTACTGACTAAATGGAAATGCGGCGGTATTTGGGCGGCAGTAACCGGACTGCTGGTCTTACCGGTGTTTTTATGTAATGATTCGTACAACTTTCTGATGGTAATTATAATGCTGCAAGCAGTCGCACTTACCGGAGCAATGCCATCACTGCAGCCGGCAGCTGTCGGTACTGAACGGCAGTTGCTCTGCGCAGTTTTTCTGGGCATGCTGTTCGCCGGATGGCTGATTGCAGTGCTCTGGCTTGGCAATATACCGTTATTGCCGGTCTGGGGATTGTTTCTGCTTGCCAGACTGCCCGGAATTTGGCAATATGGCAGGAAGAGTGTATATTATAGCAACAACGACCAACAATAACAAAAAGGATTTTTATGAAATATGCAATATTGGGTATAATGCTGGTACTGTGCTGTATCTCCGAAGCCTTGGGCAACTCCCCCAAAACAGCTTCCTCGACCTCGATACTGGCAACAGTCAACGGCCGGGCAGTTACGCTGGGCGAAGTTTTGAGCGAAAGCAGCTCCAGTGAAGCTTTAGCCAAAGCGTATGCGGCTCAAGGTAAAGTTTCTGAAGAGATCGCCAAACTGCGGCAAGATGCAGTTGACCGGATAATAGACCGTAAATTGCTGATCGATGAATTCGACCGCTTAAAATTGGTTTTGCCGCAAAAATATGTGGAAAGTATGCTGGATGATCTGGCTGAAAATCTGAACTGCCGCACCCGTGCGGAACTCGCCGCCAGAGCCCGGGCAATGAACAGCAGCATTGAGGAGTTGCGCAGTAAAGCGATCGAACGGTTGAAGGCAGAAATGGTAGTCGGCAGAGAATATTATGCAGTCGGCGAACCCACGCCGGAAGAAATGCATAAATACTTCAAAGAAAATATAAAAAAATTTTCCCGCCCCGAACGCATACAGTTAGCATTGCTGCTGCTGCCGGAAAATACCCCGGAAGCTGATGTAAAGGCTATTGAAAAGAAAATTTTTGCCGACAGCAGCAGTTTTTCCGAGCTGGTCAAAGCTTTTTCACGCGGCCCCAACCGGGATCAGGGCGGCGTAGTTGGTTTTATAGAAAAAAACAATTTACGCAGTGAATTTGCCGCAGCGATCAATCAAAATGATTTAAAAATCAACTCCGTTTTCGGTCCGGTAAAAACTGCTGAAGGCAATTATTTTATCAAAGTACAGGCGGTGATCCCCGGCCAAATTGCCAATATTGCAGAACACCGGGAACTTATCCGCAGCAAACTTCTGACTCAAGCAAGAGAAAAAGCCTCTGATGCCCTGAAAAACCGCTTGCGGCAAGATGCGGTTATCCGGTACTATTTCGGGAACAAACAGGCAGTAAATATCGAAAAAGAATCAAAAAATATCAACCCCAAGCCGGAAAAAACTCCGGCAAAACCCAAGATAAAGAAAATGGAGAAAAAGACCATGGTCACATTAAAAACCAACTTCGGCGACATCAAGCTGGAACTCTTTGCTGACGCTGCACCTAAAACCGTTGCCAACTTTCTGGAATATGTCAACAGCGGTTTCTACAACGGCACCCTCTTCCACCGGGTGATCGACGGATTCATGATCCAGGGCGGCGGTTTTGACCGGAAGTTCAAGCAGAAAGAAACCCGTGCCCCCATCGAAAACGAAGCCGACAACCGTCTTTCCAACGAAATCGGCACTATTGCTATGGCAAGAACCATGGATCCGCACAGCGCAACGGCCCAGTTCTTCATCAATGTCAACAACAACGATTTCCTTGACTACCGCTCTCCCAGCCCCCAGTTCTACGGCTATTGCGTATTCGGCAAAGTCGTTGAAGGTATGGATGTAGTCAACAAGATCAAGGGTGTGAAAACCGGCGGCAGAGCCGGTCATCAGGATGTACCCAAAGAAGATGTGGTGATTCTGGAAGCAGTTGCCGAATAATTGCTGACAATGCACAAAAAAAGCTCTGTATTGCCGCAAAGCAGTACGGAGCTTTTTTTATTCTGACTTCATCAGTCGGTAGATTTTTTCCATATCTTCGGGTATGGGGGATTGTACCTTGACCATTTCGCCGTTTTTGGGATGTGGTACTTTCAACTTCCAGGCGTGGAGCATTTGCCGGGGTATTCCGTGGCAGGATTTGGCTCCGCCGTAAAGCTCATCGCCCAGCACAGGGCAGCCCAAACTTGCCAGATGTACTCTTATCTGGTGAGTACGCCCGGTATAGATACGCACTTTTACCAAAGCGGTTTTTACATTGTTTATGCGGCCTTCGTCAATAACTTCGTACTCACTTACAGCATTTTTGCCGTTGCGTTCAACTATCGCCATTTTCTGCCGGTTGACCGGATGGCGGCCAATCAGATTTTCTATACGACCTTTTTTCTCTTTGGGGATTCCGGCGGTGATCGCCAGATAGATTTTTCCGGTTTCCCGGGCGGCAAAGGCTTCGCATAATTTGGCTTGAGCTTCCGGTGTTCGTGCCACCGCCAGACAGCCGGAGGTATCTTTATCCAGCCGATGCACGATCCCCGGGCGGCTGCCGTCGGGCAATTCAGCAGAACGCAGCTCCGGATAGCGGCTTAAAATGGCATTGACCACCGTACCATCCGGATTCCCCGGAGCCGGATGCACCACCACACCAGCTGGCTTATTTATAACTGCCATAAACTCATCTTCATATAAAAGTTCAAATGCAAACTCCTCTGCCGCCAACTCTGCATTATTTTGCACTTCCGGCAGCTCAACAGTTATAACACCTTTGCCCGGTAAAGCGGTTTTATTGACCGACATCACATTTCCATCAAGCATGACCTTGCCCGCCTTGACCAGCTTTTGCAAGTAAGAGCGGGAGTGGTCTGGCAGTTGATTGGCAAGAAATTGATCCAAGCGGAGATTCTCAACAGATTTATCAAGATGAAATTTGCGGATCATTGCTGCTCGGCACTTTCAATTATTTCTTCTTTCGGGGCACGCAAAAATATAACAAGCAAGATGATCCCCGCCGGGATCATGCCGAAACCGATGACTTGAGCCGGGGTAAAGCCCTGCACAAAATCCGAGTGATCGCCCCGGAAAAACTCATCCACAAACCGCAGCAAGCCATAAGCAAGCAGATATATTGCCGAAGATATTCCTTTTTTGCATTTACGCACCAATACCAAGAGAACAGCCGCCAGAATAATATTCAGTATCGCTTCATAGATCTGCACCGGATGCAGCGGCATCGCTCCATACCGGACAAATGGTTCGGTATTTTCAGGATAAACTACTGACCACCAGAGGTCAGCCGGTTTGCCATAGCAGCAGCCATTGAAAAAACAGCCGATCCGCCCCAAGGCATGAGCCCCCGCCAACGCCGGAGCCAGTGAATCAAGCACCCGAACCACATCGGCTTTGCAAATCTTTTTGACATACCAGATGATCAAGGCAAATGCCAGAATAAATCCGCCGTAAAAGACCAAGCCCCCCTGATCGACCCGGATTATTGCCGCCGGGTGAGCTTTATAATAGCTCCAGTTCTGCACCACATAAAATATCCGGGAACCGATCACGCCGGAGATCATCCCCAGCATAACGATATTGCTGACCTGTTCCGAAGTAAGTCTGGCATATTTTTTATTGAGCTGTAATATAGCCAGGCCCGCAACAAACCCCAACGCCGCCATCACTCCATACCAGCGCAGCGAAAAACTCCCGATAGAAAATAAAACCGGATCCATAATATAATATTGCTCTGTTAAAATATTTATTTTTATTCTGTTTAAGCCATAAAATATACTGCAACCGGACAAAAGTCAACCCCAAGCGTACCTAATATTGCAAAAACATTAAAAAAAGTTACTTACAAAGTTGGATTTTTTAAAAAAGTGTATTACATTATCAAAAGCCGCAACCCTATGGTGTAATGGTAGCACAAATGATTTTGGTTCATTTAGTCGGAGTTCGAATCTCTGTGGGGTTGCCATTTTCTTTGATATTAAAAAATCTCTGAAGCTGAATAAGAACTGTCTTGAAAATAATTTTCCGCCAGTTCTTTTTTTTCAGCTTTTTTGTGTTATGGCTCTGCCATACCACAGAGATTTTTTAAGGGAGTTGCCTTGTGCTGCTCGCCTTAAACGGCTGTGCTGCTCAGGCTCGCTGCGGGCTTATGCCCTTGCGTCGAATCTCTGTGGGGTTGCCATTTTTTATTTTGTGATTTGCGATCTGTATATTGTTTAGAATCTACCTGTACTTAACGAATTGGAGAATAAATTATGTCAGAAATTTCTTCGAGCATGAATTTTTTCGATCAGCTTCCAGTTGTCGACCCCGTCCCTGCTAATCCCCGGCAGGATGAAATAAAAAAATATTGTGAAATGCTGTTTGACCCCCGTTATGACGGATTTGAAAATAATCTTGAATATCTGACAGATTTACCTGTCCGCAACAGCCTGCAAGTCAAATCCTCGCCACTGGGGGTGGGCTTTGAAGTTTTGGATCACCGGACTGCTTATATTTTTGAAAAAGCCTTGAAGATCGCCCGCCATTCCGGCGTAAAATGGGCTCGGATCCAATCCGGCTGGCAGCGGGCTGAAACCACTCCGGGGGTGTATAACTTTGATTGGCTGGACGAAATCGTTGACGGCTTGCTGGGTGCAGGTATTCAGCCGTGGGTAAGTTTGAGTTTCGGAAATCCGCTTTATATGGCAGGTGCAGAACCTTTGCCGCCGCACGGTAATTATTTCTTTTCGCCCACCCGGTTTGGTAAAGAAGGTATAGAAGGATGGCAGAACTACTGCCGGGCCATGGTAAAACATTTTTCCCACAGAGTTACACATTGGGAGGTGTGGAACGAGCCCAATGCCGGTTTCTTGCGGAAACCCAATACCGGAAGCCTCATCCAGCCGGAACCGCCGGAAGTTTACGCCGAACTGGTAAAGATCACCTATGCTGCGGTCAAAGAAATCCAGCCCGAAGCAAAAATCATTGCCGGGGCGATTTCCGGATGCGGTATATGCAATGAATATATTCTGGGATTGTTTAACAGTAATATAGCTGAAAATATGGATATATTCAGCTATCACCCGTACGGCGGAAATCCCGAACTTTATTATCAGGAACGCTTGCAGTTTATCCGCGATCTGATCCGGGCAAGCGGTCGGGATATACCCATCTGGCAGGGCGAAAACGGCAGACCCTCCAACTCCGGATTACTGCGCCGCGGCTTCAGATCCACCGAAGCCGTGCAGGCCCGTTATCTGACCCGCCGCTATCTGACCGACTTGCGGATGGATCTGGCCATGAGCAGTTATTTCACTATTTGCGACATTGGTAACGGTTATCTGCCCAACGGCAATGTGCACAGTCAGGGAGTGATCGATGCGACCGACCCCGAAAACTACCGGCCGAAACTGGCGTTCCGGGCAATGCAGAGCATGGCATGGATTTTCGACAGCCGTACCGAACATATCCACGGAAACTTTGAGCTGTACCCCATGACCGGACGCTCGTTGAGTACGCTGCCGATAGAAAATTCTTCCGGATTAACCTGCGTTTTCAAGAAAAACAATGTCCCGATCTTTGCATATTATTCGCCAACACATTTTGATGCCGAGTGGATGGTAAAACCGGTGCAGGCCTCCACTTGGGTCCCACAGGATATGAAGTTTGAAAAACCGATCCTGATCGATCCCATCACCAGTAGAGTTTACCGCATAAAGCAAATGTCAAATTACTGCGACGGCAACTACGGAGAATATCTGGTGATCCCCCGGCTGCCGCTGCTGGACTACCCATTGTTTGTTACCGACGCATCTTTGCTGGACGACCCGGGCTGGGAATAAAAAATAAAGGTTGATAAGCAACTCCGGGGCAGCGGAAAAACTTTTCCCGAAAAGCTTTCCCGCCGCCCCCGATAAATCACTGCCGACAACCGTTTTGGCAGTTTATGCTTCCACCGGCGGCAGACAGACGAATTTGAGTTTGCCATCTTCCGCTGTAACCTGCAATTCGCCGCCATTGAGCAATTCACCGGCTATCAGCAAGCGGGAAACCGGTGTTTCCAGTTCCCGGATCACTGCCCGTTTCAGCGGTCTGGCTCCAAATGCCGGGTCAAAACCGTTTTCCACGATCAGGCTTTTGGCTTCGTCGGTCATAGTGAGCTTGACTTCGTGGTCGGCAAGGCGTTTACGGAAACGCTCCAGCTGGATATCCACGATTTTGAGCATATCTGCTTTGCCCAGCTGCCGGAAGATCAGCACCTCGTCCACCCGGTTCAGAAATTCCGGCCGGAAGTGGCGTTTAAGCTCGTCAGTCACCACATCTTTGACCTCTTCCACTGCTCCGTGGTGCTCCAATATCAAATGGCTGGCAAGGTTGCTGGTCATAATGATAATGGTGTTTTTGAAACTTACCACCCTGCCCTGCGAATCGGTTATTCTGCCGTCTTCCAGAATTTGCAGCAAGATGTTGAATACATCGTAATGAGCCTTTTCGATTTCATCAAACAGCACCACAGCGTAGGGTTTGCGCCGCACCGCTTCGGTCAGCTGTCCGCCTTCTTCGTAGCCCACATAGCCGGGAGGCGCCCCGATCAAGCGGGATACATTGTGTTTTTCCATGTATTCAGACATGTCGATACGAATGACTGCTCTTTCGTCGTCAAAAAGCTGTTCAGCCAATGCTCTTGCCAGCTCGGTCTTCCCTACCCCGGTAGGCCCCAGAAAGATGAAACTTGCGATGGGCCGGTTGGGATCCTGCAATCCGGCACGGGCTCGCAGCACCGCATCGGAAACCGCCTGCACAGCTTCGTCCTGCCCCACCACTCTTTCGTGGAGAGTATCAGCCAGTTGCAAAAGTTTGGCTTTTTCGCTGGCAAGGAGTTTGCTTACTGGTATATGAGTCCAGCGGCTGACGATCGCAGCAATATCTTCAGCATCGACTTCCTCTTTGAGCAAGCGGGTGTTTTTGCTGTTTTTGAGTTCATCTTCCGCCGCTTTAAGCTGCTTTTCAATGCCGGGGATCACCCCATGCCGCAGTTCAGCGGCACGGTTGAGGTCATAATCCCGCTCCGCTTTTTCCAACTGGATACGGGCAACTTCCAGACTTTCCCGCAACTCCTGCAATTTGCTGATGGCTTGCTTTTCGTTTTCCCAGCGGGCACGGAGTTCGGATGCCTGACTTTTGTATTCGGCAAGCTCGCTCTCCAGGGCTTCCCGCCGTTTTACTGAAGCGGTATCCTTATCTTTTTTCAAGCCGGTGATCTCGATTTCCAGACGCATGATCTTGCGTTCGATCTCATCGATCTCCACCGGGGAGCTTTCGATTTCAGTCCGCAAAACGGCAGCGGCTTCGTCCACCAGGTCGATGGCTTTATCGGGCAGAAAACGGTCGGAGATGTATTTATCTGACAAGACCGCTGCTGCTACCAACGCTCCATCCTGCAAATGTATACCGTGGTGCAATTCATAGCGTTCTTTGAGCCCACGCAAGATGGAAATGGTATCTTCCACCGAGGGAGGAGCCACCAGCACCGACTGGAAACGCCGTTCCAATGCCGCATCTTTTTCAATATATTTGCGGTATTCATCCAGCGTAGTAGCTCCAATACAGTGCAGTTCGCCCCGTGCCAGCATGGGCTTGAGCAAATTCCCCGCATCCATGGCTCCATCGGTAGCTCCGGCGCCGACTACGGTGTGCAGCTCGTCAATAAAGAGTATGACATTGCCTTCGGAGCTGGTCACTTCTTTAAGCACCGCCTTGAGCCGTTCTTCAAACTCGCCACGGTATTTGGCACCGGCGATCAAACTGCCCATATCCAGAGCCACCAGCTTGCGGTTCTTCAAACTTTCCGGCACATCGCCTTTGAAGATACGCAACGCCAGACCTTCCACAATAGCGGTTTTCCCCACGCCGGGTTCACCGATCAGTACCGGATTGTTTTTGGTGCGGCGGGAAAGGATCTGCACCACCCGGCGGATCTCTTCATCCCGCCCGATGACCGGATCAAGCTTGCCTTGAGCTGCTAAAAGAGTCAGATCACGACCGTACTTTTCCAAAGCTTCAAAAGTGCTTTCGGGGTCGGCACTGGTTACTCTTTGATTGCCGCGAATAGTTTGCAGAGCTTTAAGAATATCATCATACTTTACATTGATATTCTTCAAAATTTTGCCGCTTTCGCAGTTACTTTTGCAGAGAGCCAGCAGCAGATGCTCCACGCTGACATATTCGTCTTTCATCTGTTCAGCGATCTTACCGGCGGCAACCAATACTTCGCTGAACTCTCTGGTTTGGTAAAGGTCGCCGTTGCCATTGCCGGAAAAATGCGGTTCTCTGGCAAGCGCCCCATCCACAGCAGAAAGCAAACTTTGAACATTGATATTCATTTTTGACAATATATTGCCGGCAAGACCATCCTGCTGCTCAAGCAAAGCCTTGAACAAATGCAAGTCAGTAAGCTGGGTGTGCCGGGAAGCTATCGCCAGATTTTGAGCATTGACCAATGCTTCACGACTGCGGTTGGTAAATTTTTCCATATTCATATTTCACCTCCATAGGTTGATTTTTTATTTATATTTTTATTAAGCAACATGCGTGCCAATTTTGCTGCAAGCTCAAAAAAAATTCTGCCCTGGACAAAACGGGACATTTTGACCCAGCTTGCCGGGACAATTTGACCCAGATATTTTTATGCAACAATATTTGCATTTTTCAATAGACTATGGTATAGTACAAGTTGGTTTCAAATATAAAAGGATAATTTGTTATATGCTTCCAAATGATAAAATAATCTGCCCGGTGTGCAAAGAAGAGTCGATGGCAAAGCTCAAGAATAAAATGGATGGCTTTACCACTGTCGGCAAGGTTCTTGTATGCATGCTTTGCGGAGCAGAGCTGGAAGCATACAAAGCCAGTGAAACTGCGGCGGGCGGCAAGGAGAAAAAACTCGAACAGCTTGGCATGCTGCTGGGTGCAGCGCCATCGGCTACGGTGCGGCTTGCCGCCGCTGACGAAGAGAAGCGTTTCTGCAAAGATTGCAAACACTTTCTCAAACACCCGTTTGTGGATCGTTGCGAAATAGACAACAAACCGGTCGATCCAATGGATGATTGCGAAAAATTTGAGAAACGCCAACAAAAATGATCTTATTATATATGGAAGAGAAAAAATGAAAAAACGCTTACTTAATATTCTTGAACGGAATGCCTCTTTGAGCATTGCCAGTTTGGCGACCCGCCTTAATTGCAGTGAAGATGCTGTCCGTCTTTTGATGAACGAACTGATTGCCGACCGGCAGATCATCGGCTACAAAGCCATCTTGCCGGAAAACAACACTGCCGACATTGTGGAAGCAGTGATCGAAGTCAAGATCGCCCCCCGGCGTGAAGGCGGCTTTGACACGCCTGCCAAACGCATTGCCCGATTCCCGGAAGTGACCGACCTTTCGCTGGTTTCCGGCAGCTGCGATCTGCTGGTGATGGTCAAAGGCAACAGCCTGCACGAAGTGGCGGCATTTGTTGCGGAAAAACTCGCCACCACTGACGGGGTAATTTCCACAGCAACGACTTTTCAGCTGAAAAAGTACAAAGTTTCCGGCAGATTGCTGGAAGATAGCGAAACCGCTGAACGGTTGGTCGTCTGCCCGTGATCTGGTGTTTTGATTGTAAAAAGCTCTTCCAAAAATATCCGGTAAACTTATTTTAAGTTATTATCGTAATATTTTACAATACAAGCCATTGCTTTTACAACATTAAATTGTTGACAGAGATCAAATCAGGTGTTATTTGTATAGCAGCAGGAGTTTTTCTTTTTACAATCACCAATAACAGGAAGGCTGTTTTCCCGACAGAAAAAAATCTGTACAATAGTGCTAAAACATTGACTTTTATGCAAAATACATGCAGTTTTTCTTATAAAATTTGGCTTTTTTCACGAAAAAGACTTGCATTATTGCAAATAGTGTGGTAAATTCAATACAAGACTGACACGGGTTAGCAAATTTGCTGACACGGAACAACATAAATTCAGGAGAAAATAAAAATGAGTACGGCAAAGGCGGAATTTTCAGCGGAATCATTCATCGTAGCTCCGGTACGCGACTTACCCAAAAGCGGCATCCGTGAGTTTTTCGATCTGGTTGCAGGCCGCACTGATGTTATCTCATTAGGCGTAGGGGAGCCGGATTTTACAACCCCGTGGAACATCCGGGAAAGTGCAATATATTCTTTGGAAGCGGGGCATACATCGTACACCTCCAACGCAGGGCTGCCGTCGCTGCGTAAAGGTATTTGCGACTACCTCGGGAAATATTACGATGTATCTTACGACCCTGCCAGCGAATGTCTGGTAACGATCGGGGTCAGCGAAGCGTTGGATCTGGCGATGCGGGCATTGATAAATCCGGGCGATGAAGTCATTTACACCACGCCCTGTTTTGTATCGTATCCGGCAGAAGTGCTGATGGCTCGTGGTGTGCCGGTACCGCTGGTCACCAGCGATGTGGATGAATTCAGCGTAAATCCGGAAAATCTGCGTAAGCTCATCACCCCCAAAAGCAAAGTACTGCTGCTGAACTTCCCCTGCAATCCCACCGGAGCAGTGGCAAGCAGAGAAACTTTGCAGCAGATCGCCGATATTGCCATTGAAAACAATCTTATTGTTATAACTGACGAAATCTATTCGGAACTGGTCTACGACGATTGCAAGCATGTATCCATTGCCAGTCTGCCGGGCATGAAAGAGCGGACGATCTTTTTGCACGGATTCTCTAAAGCCTTCGCCATGACCGGTTTCCGCATCGGTTATGTCTGCGGGCCTAAAGTTATTATGGATGCCATGTATAAGATCCACCAGTACGCTATTATGTGCGCCCCCATCACCGCCCAGGAAGCGGCATTGGAAGCCCTTAAAAGTGCCCGCAAAGATATGCTGGTCATGCGTGACAGCTATTGGGAACGGCGTAATATCATCGTCAAAGGCTTGCGGGATGCCGGTTTGGATTGCGTAATGCCCCAAGGTGCATTCTATTCATTTCCCTGCATCAAATCGACCGGCATGACCTCCCGGGAGTTTGCGGAAGGCTTGCTGAAAGAAGAAAGCGTAGCAGTTGTCCCCGGTTCAGCCTTCGGCCCCGGCGGCGAAGGTTATGTACGGGCGTGTTACGCCACGGCAGAAGATCAGATCATCGAAGCCTTGCACCGGATCAAACGCTTTGTTTCCCGCCGCAACAAGTAAAAAAATAATAAAGATATTATGAGATCACACAAAGTTTTCTCATAATATCTTTGTAAACCTTTTACCATATTTTTTTATGGTAAAAGCCAGCCTTTGGTTATGGCATTTTGAATATTTTTCATGCACCATTGGTAAAGTTCAGGCATAAAATCTTTGCATACAGAAATTCGTTTTTCCACCTGCCACGCCCTTGGGCGGGGTGTGGAATTCTGCCAGGTATGCCCTTCAGTTAAAGTATTATGCAAAAAGGGCTGGACTTTATCCAGACAATCGGCGTAACGGGCTTCCGGGGTGGAGCAAGATTCAAACTCTTCCCAAAGTTTACGCACATAGCAACCTTGCTCCGGCGGCAAAAGGGCAAAGAGTTTATCGGCGGCGGCTTGTTCGCGCTCCGCTTTATTTTCATACCCTGCTATATCGTAAGCAAAAGTATCCCCGGCGTAGATTTCCACCAAATCGTGCACCAGCATCATTTCCACAGCATGTAATACATTGACTTTTTCCACAGCATGTTCGGCAAAAAGCAGTGCCATTACCGCAATATGCCATGAGTGTTCGGCATCGTTTTCGCAGCGGCTGCGGTCAATGAGCAGCGTGCGGCGGGCGATGGAAGTCATTTTGTCAATAACGGCAGTAAACTCCAACTGCATATCCAGCCTTGTATTGCCGCTGGCAAGCAAATCTTTGAATATATCCATAAAAACACCTCAATATAAGATACATTATTCCAAGAAACATTGCAAACTTTGTTGAAAAAAACTTTTTTGATGTTATCTTATAAGCAAGCTTAACCAGGGAGAAATTTTATATGTGCAACATGGCTGCTTATGCAGGAACTGAACCTGCTGCCCCTAAACTTTTCCGGATGCTCCAAAGTCAGGAAACTCTTGGTGGCGGGCATTACAACGGTATTGCCACTATTCACAACGGAAAAATTCACATGATCAAAGTTATCGGCTCCACCGCTGATTTACTCAAACGCCATCCCGAAGTGCTGGATCTGCCGGGTACAGTGGGCATAGCCCACAGCCGCACTCCGGGGATAGATTCTGACGAATGGGCGCAGCCGTTTTTCTCTTACGATGAAAAGGTTATCTACTGTGCCAACGGTGCCGCCGGTCAATTTACTGATACTGACTACAACCAATTTTATCAGGGAAGCCTTGCCAATGGAATGACCTACCGTACTGCGATCAATGAACCGGCTGCCCTTTACCCGGTCATGGGCGACGGCAAATGCGTGCATTTTTCGGAACTGATGGCCAACATCATCCGCAGCAAACAACTTGAAACGCCGGTTTGTCTGCGGAAGCTGCTCCACCAATCGCTGGTTGATTTCAAGGCCGAAGTTGCCGCTCTGGCGCTTTCGGAAAGTGAACCGGATGCAGTCAGTGCCATTCGCATAAATCAGCCGCTCATGTGGGGGCGCGATGGTAGCGGTTTTTACCTTGCCACCAGTGCATTTGCTCTGGAAAACGAAAAACTCCAATGGATCAACCGGGTACCTCATGCCTCCACCATGACCATGACCCAAGACGATATAACCTTTGAAGCTATGGACGAATTTACCGGATACTTTATGGATCACGAACCACTGACGGCGATTTTCGCTGAATACGAAAAAATGCTCGAAAGCGGCAAAGATTTCAGTGTAAACGATTTCTGCGTAGCTGCCAAAGGTTGCTGGCCGAAAGAAAAAATGGCAGTGGCAAATATGATAGCATACGAATATTTGCGGGAAAAAATGCACACCGGCACACTGGAAACATTTGTAGTCGATACTCCCGGCAGCGGTAAAGATCTGATCGCTCCCCAACAGCGTTACCGCAAAAAATAATTACTCACTACAAAAAAATCGCTCCGGAACTTATTGGTTTCAGAGCGATTTTTTATTTGCGAAAAACTCAAAGATTGTTCAATGCTTCGTCAAAGTCAGTTTTGATATCTTCAATATCTTCAATACCCACCGACACCCGCACCAGCTCCGGCTTGACCCCGGCGGCAATAAGCTGTTCATCAGTAAGCTGACGGTGAGTCATGCTTGCCGGATGCAGTACCGAAGTACGCACATCCGCCACATGCACTACCAATGCCGCAAGTTTCAAAGTATCCAGCAGCTTGGCAGCGGCTTCTTTACCGCCTTTAACACCAAAACTTAAGACGCCGGAACCACCCTTCAGATACTTTTGGGCACGGTCAAATTGCGAATCCCCCGGCAGCATGGGGTAGCTGACCCAGTCGACTTTGGGGTGATTCTGCAAAAATTTGGCAAGCTCCAAAGCGTTGGCACTGTGCCGTTCCATACGCAAAGCCAGAGTTTCCATCCCCAGATTGGTAAGCCATGCGTTCATAGGCGCCTGAATACAACCCAAATCACGCACCAGCTGCACCCGCAGTTTTACCGAATAAGGCGCCGCCGGAAATGTATCAGTATAAACCAACCCGTGATAGCTGGGATCCGGCTCGCTCAATTCCGGGTATTTGCCATTAGCCCAGTTATAGTTGCCGCCTTCCACAACCACGCCGCCCACGCTGGTAGCATGACCATCAAGATATTTGGTTGTGGAGTGCGTTACAATGTTGGCGCCAAACTCAAAGGGATTGCAGAGTATGGGAGTGGGGAAAGTGTTGTCCACAATAAACGGCAATTCAAAACGCTTTGCCACATTGGCAAATTTTTCAAAGTCCAAAACCGTCAAAGCCGGATTGGCAATGGTTTCGGCAAAGATCGCCCGGGTGTTGGGGCGGACAGCAGCAGCGATTTCCGCTTCGGAAGCATCCGCATCCACCAGTGTTACCTTGATCCCCATCTTAGGCAGAGTTACAGTAAACAAATTGACCGTGCCGCCGTAAAGTGCCGCCGAAGCCACCACATGATCGCCAGCTTTAGCAATATTCATAATAGCAAGCGTATTAGCGGTCTGCCCACTGCTCAAAGCCACTGCCGCCACGCCGCCTTCCAAAGCTGCGATTTTCTTTTCCATAACATCCACCGTGGGATTTGCCAGACGGCTGTAGAAAAACCCTTCCCGTTTAAGGTCAAACAGATCTGCCACACTTTGTGTAGTATCATAACGGTAAGTAGTGCTCTGCACCATCGGTGCAATGCGGGGGTCGCCGTCTTTGGGTTCGTAACCGGCTTGAACAGCCAGAGTGGCTGCCTTCCAATTCTTATTCATAAATAAATCCTTTCTCAAAAAAAAGCCGGTCTTGCAACCGGCTTGAAACTGCTTTTACCAATTATTCGTGACGGGCAAGCACATCCAATTCCTGCAACATCACCCCGGTACCCTTTGCCACTGCCAGCAAGGGATCTTCTGCCACCAGCACCGGCAAGCCGGTTTCCTGCTTGAGCAAACAATCCATGCCGGCAATCAAAGCTCCGCCGCCGGCAAGCATTATACCGCGTTCGATCAAGTCGCCCTGCAATTCAGGCGGACAGCCGTCAAGCGTAGCCAAAACTGTTTCAACAATAGAAGCGATAGGCTCCTGCAAAGCGTTGCGTATTTCGTGTGCAGAAACCCGCACTGTTTTGGGCAAACCGTAATAAAGGTCACCGCCGCGCACCTCCATTTCGGCTTCATCACGCACCTGAAAAGCACTGCCGATCTCAATTTTAATGCGTTCCGCAGTACGGGGACCGATCGTCATATTATGTACTTTTTTCATGTGAGCAATAATTGCGTTATCGAAATCATCGCCGCCGACACGCACACTTTTTGCCCGCACAATACCATCCAGCGAAATAATTGCAACTTCCGTTGTTCCGCCACCGATATCAACGATCATATTACCGCAAGGATCATCCACCGGCAGCCCTACACCAACCGCCGCGGCCATGGGTTCTTCCACAATATACACCATTCCGGCGCCTGCCCGTTTGGCACTGTCTTTGACCGCCCGGTTTTCCACTTCCGTAATACCGGAAGGCACAGCGATCATAACCCGCGGATTCAGCAAACGCTGACGCCACGGCACAGCTTTGCGGGCTTTATCAATAAAAAACCGCAACATTTCTTCGGTGACTTCAAAATCAGCAATAACCCCATCTTTCATAGGGCGCACTGCGCGGATATTGGCAGGCGTTCTGCCCACCATCCGTTTGGCGGCACTGCCGACTTCAAGCACTTCTTTAGTGTGGTCGTTGATAGCAACCACTGACGGCTCATTAAGCACAATACCATGATCCCGGACAAACACCAGACAGTTGGCGGTCCCCAGGTCAATACCGATATCAGCCTGAAAAAACTTTGACAGATGCGAATTAAACATTGAGCGATACACTCCGTATAGTTAAAATTTCAGCATTTTTCCATATTCAAGATAATGTATATCACTTATTGATAAAAACAACCGTCTATTCCGTTTTTTTTAGAAAAAAATTGATTTTTTACATATAAAACAACAATTTTTTCTGTTATTACCGGTAATTTGATTTTATTTACCCCTGAAACACCCCTGCCCCCAATGAGCTTTTTACTCACTTGCGTTATAAATCGGCAGCATTTTTTCCGCAAACTTATCTTGAATATCTCGATTGTGCCCAATCCGGCAAATGATCGTAACTGTGTATGGCACGCTTGTCACGCTGAACGATCGATTTATTTTTACTCAATCTGTCCTTGGCAGACGGACGGCGCCCCGGTCGAAATGCAGCCTGGTTATTTTCTTGTCTTTCGCGTCTGCGACGCTCACGCATTTCACGCTCTGCGGTCTGTTTATTATGGGAAGATTCAGGACGCACTTCCGGTCTGCGCTCCGGCCGTTGCGGAGGACTGCTTGCCACCGGTGCCGAAGGACGCCCCGGCGAACAGACAGGAACATGAACGGGATAACTTCTTCTGCGTTTTTTACGAACAGTCTTTTTTTCATCATCCTCATCATCTTCATCTTTTTCTGCAATATAATAGTTATTGACTATCGGCTGAACCGGTGGCATCGGGCGATATTGCGGATACAACTGAACCGGAGGGGCCGGTTCGACAGTGGCAGCAGTTTGCGGCGTATCTGCAACTTGCGGCGTATCCGCAGCTTTCGGGGTATCGCCAGTTTGAGCCGCAGCAATGTTCTTATCCACCTGCGCAGTCAATGACTTATCGCCGATACCTGCCAATATGCTTTTCAAAGCAAATGCGGCAGCAGAACCTTCATCAAAAGCAAAAACAGGCAATATTTCATTGCTGCCGAATTTCATTACGCACCCGGTGGCATACACCAAAGCCCGGAAACGATTGCTTAACTGTGAAGAACTGCGGATGAAAACTTTTTCATTTTCCTTTAAAAGAGCAGAGCTGTTGATTTTAATAACTTTAGCGATAACACCGTCAGCAGCATTCCAGACTGTTTCAAATTCAGCATCTGAATAAAACGGCGCAAGTTCTTTCTTCAATTGTTCAGAAGCTTGCTCCAACAATGCCTGTTTACGGGCGGAATCGCCACCATTCAAGACAGCTAAATCGCTCTTTAATCTACCCGCTATTTGAGCGACGATCTTTTCTGCCGGACTGTTTACCGACGGAGTTTGAGTGCCCAGCCCGAGAGCTTTAACAGTATCATCATCCAGATCAGCAATATTGATTTCCGCAATATCAGGTCCACCATCCGGCAAGATAAAAGCTATAATGACCTTTTTTTCCAAAACGGATTTTACCCGGTAGTTCTTATAGATTTTACCATTTTTGAGTACAAGATCAGCCCCAGCAGCATTAAACGCGACCGCTAAAAAAGAGATAACACCAACAAGAACAAGTATTTTACACATAAAAAGCCTCCCAATTTCTTCAGAGAATATACCATATTAAAAATACTTTTACAAATAAATACAAATAAAAAAAACGAAAAAAAACATAATTTTTCCAATATTTTGCAAGATTTGTATTGCAAAATACTCAAACCGGGTTATATTAAGAGATATTGCAGTGTGTGCCCGTAGCTCAGTTGGATAGAGCGTCTGCCTCCGGAGTAGAAGGTCTCGCGTTCGAATCGCGACGGGCATACCATTTTTTTTGCCTTTTCCCGGTGTTTTGAGCTCAAACTCAACTCGCCGGCTTTTTTTTGCCATTCTTCCGGATTCTATCAAATTCATACCTTTCCAAACAACAAATGCCACATTTCTGCCACACAAATTCTCCTTCAGTCAAATGAGAAACATTACTGAAATTACTCACTCTATGACAGACCGACATTCCAAAGTGTTAGTGGCAAGGGTGGATATCCGGTATCCCCAGGACTATGTGGCAGATGGCAGCAATAAGGATTTTTCATCAACCATGCAAGCTGTATGCAGAGAGTTCAGCCGTAAAGGTTATGATCCGCAGTATATTGCCAAACGGGAACAGAAAACCAGTGTCAATCCGCATTTGCACGTTGCTGTCTTATTGGATGGTAATAAGAAACGCTCTATTGCCTCAATTCATAAAACCTTTGAAAAGCATTGGGCTAATCAACTGGGTATTCCATTGGAAGAGGTTCAGCAAAAAACATTGGTCTATCCGTGCAACAAAGCCCCGGATGGTTCACCAAGAGCCAATGGACGGATGATAAAACGAAGTCCTTATCCATGCGAACAAAGACTGCAAATCAATGAAACAATAAAACATCTGTCATACATTGCCAAGATCGACGATGACGATGTTCCCCCATCAAGCTCGAAAAAATTTTTTACTTCTCAATATGCCAAAGATTACAATCGTTGTATGCTGGCAAGAGAATATTGGAGAGAACAATACCGGAAGAAAAAAGGTTATCAAGGTAATTAAACAACCAATGAGATAACAAGGCTGCGGGGTGCTTATATCCCCGCATACTTAAACAACCAAACAGGAGAAAGAATTATGCAAGAAAAAGCGTTAATGTTTCTGCCGGAAGATCCTCAAGAAAATGCCACTTGCCGCTCAATTAAAGCAAAAGCTGGAAGCTGGACAAATATAATTATAGAAATGTTAAAAAGCGAAAATGAAAGACAAAAGCAAGCCAATACAGCCCATCAGCAAGAACCGCAGAAAAAAGCCAAATCATCCCTGTAAATACGGGGATAGTCAGACTATACCACTCAAAAAATAAAGTCCTCAAGACAACCGGGCAGCAGCGAAAAAAACATCCTGCCGACAGTTTATTCTGCTGACAGGATGGATTTGTTTCCAAGGGGATTTATTTTTACTTATCAGTTGTGTTCAGCTTCTGCAAGGCTTGTTGGCATGCTTCGTCGCCCATGGCTGCACCTTTTTGCAAGTATTCCCGGGCTTTCTCTATATCTGCTTTGCCGAATACTCCTTGCTGATGCATTTCGCCCATGGTCAGATACCCTGCTGGCAACTCTTGTCCGATCATTATTTCGCACAGTTTTTTGGCGTTTTCCGGTGATTTCTTTACCCCGGAGCCGTTGGCGTAGGCATACGCCAGATGCCGCAGAAATGGTTCCGGGTAAGCAGCTCCGTCGATAACACCTTTCATCATAACAGTTACCGCCTGTCGGGGCGTTGCATCAGGAGCTTGCCAAAATGCTCCACCCAATATACATTGAGCTTGACCGTTGTTTTGCTTGATTGCTTTGAATAAATATTCTAAAGCTTCATCATAAGTTTTTTTATCTTTGCTGTCTGAAAGCAAACGGTACACTTCCACAGCACTGGGCATAAAACCGGCATCAGCATTTTCCCGGAACAGATTTATGGCGTTTTGCCTGTTGCCCCGCATATCTTCAAACATAGCGTAAAGGTGGCGGGCAGAGCGATCACCTTTTTGTATAAGTTCTTTCATCAATGCATCAGCTTCAGCATCAGTAACGATTCCTTGGAATTCGCCGCTGATGAGCTGCTGTTTGGCGTAAAGATTGCCTTGGCTGGAGGCTTTGCGGAAATACCCGGCAGCAGCATTGAGATCACGCTTTAAATTCATTCCCCGCTGGGCACAGATCCCCAGGGCGGTAATGGCGTGGATATTGCCTTGACTGGCGGCTTCTTTGATCTTTTCCACCGCTCCGGCAAAAAATTCTGCGGGGCGGTTTTCTCTTGCACCTTGCACGATCTTGTTTACTCCGACAGCAAATTTGTACTGCGGAGTATTGGCGTATTGATGGGATTTTTTGATCATATCGCCCAGCAGATCGCCAGCCTTTTCATCCGCCGCAGCAGCTCCGGCAGCGGTGTATTCCAACGCTAAAAGCGAATACTTTTCTTTATCGGCGGCAGCAGCTGCACTTTGAGCTTGGAGCCAGTGCATTACCCCCACGCCCCGCAAGCCCCGTGGACAATACCAGTCGGCAACAGATTTATAGAGATCAAATGCTTTCTGCATATTACCTGGATCGCTGGGGGCGGCAGCATAAAGGGCTGCCATATTGCAAATTGCGTGCCAGGAGTCATCATTTTCCAGTTTGCTGGCTACTTGATAATAGCTCATAGCTTTGGCTTTGTCGGCGGCCGTTGCCTTGGGATTGTTGGCAAGGTAAGCTCCGGCGGTATTGTACACCCGCACATCGCCTTTATCGGCGGCAGCCAGAGCGTATTTTATGTCGTTGGTAAAACCAAACGCATACCAGAGTGCCTGTTCTTCGCCGCTGTCAGCAGCCAGCAGCATATATTTTTTAGCTGATTTGTTATCAAACAAAAACATTTTTTCAATGGCGATTTCAAAAGCTATGGCAGCATACAAAGATTTATCGCCTTTGCCCACAGAATATAACTCTGCCCATTTCAGAGCTTTTTCGGGATCGACTTCCATTTCTTTGCCGGAGTTATACAAATTGGCGAGTGCCGAACAATAGTCAACCACACCCCACAATGCGGCTTTTTCCCAATAGGAGATTTTTTCATTTACCTTGTCGCTCATATTGCCCAACATTCCGGCAGCCATTCCCCGCCAGAATTTTGGCAGAGCTTCGCAGTTGTATTCCTGCAGAAAATACTTTTTGGCTTCGGCAGGATTATTTTCCTGCAAGGCAATGAAGCCCATACTGCCCAAGGCATACAGCACACCCTTTTTATGGGCGGCAAGAAAATACTCTTTGGCTTTTTTGAAGTCTTTAACAACCTCAATACCTTCGTGGTAACAAATACCCATGCCATAGAGTCCCCAGCCATCGGGAGATGCTTCGGCTTTAAGGAAATATTGACGGGCCTTTTTCAAATCTTTTTCCACGCCCTGACCGCCATAGTAACACATCCCCAAGCGGGCAAGGATCCGCAGATCGCCGGAATTTTCCAACGCCGAAAGCAAAATAAACGCCCCGGCACGATCCCCGGAATCAAAGAGTTTGATCGCCGCATCAATAGCTTGAGTATCTTTTTGAACGACTTTGACTGTTTTAGCCGCCGGAGCGGCAAAGACCACACTTCCGGCAAGCAGAGCTGCCGACAAACACCAGATTTTTTTATTCATAGATCAATAATCCCCTTTCGATGGTAATATAAATGCTTCAACTTATTTTGCAATGTCGTTGGTTAATTTTTGCACATTTTTCAGAAAGCTGTTGGCTTTTTTCAGTTTGTTTTGCAGCGTGGCTCGCTTTTGAGCGGCTTCGGGCGTTTCGCTTAAATACTCATCGGCTTTATTGGCAAATTTTCCGGAATAAGTCCCGGCTTTGTTTACAAGCTTGTCTTTTAACGACTCTTCAACCGGTTTGCCGGAATTTTCTGCGGCGTTTTTGGGCGTTGTTTTCCAATCGTCAACAGTTTGTTTAATGGACTTTATCTGATCATTCAAAGCGAGCCGTTTTTGGGCGGTTTCTGGCGTTTCGCCTAAATACTCATCAGCTTTATCGGTAACTTTTTCAGAGTAATGTGCGATCTGATCGGCTTTTTGAGCAATGACAGATTTCGGTTTTTCCGGTTGTGGTGCGGGAGCAGAAGCAAGTTTCGGGAAAAATGCCACCGCTAAAGACCATAATAAGCCAAGTAAAAGCACACTGCCGAAAACAAGCCCCAGCGGGACAAAAACATATCCCGGGATCGTCGCCTTGCCGGTTTCTGAATTCGGAATAAAAAGCTTATAAATCAGTACAAACGGAGCAAAAAACACTTCCCAAAGCTCTACTAAAAACATTGTAAACTACCTCCTGTAAGTTGGTTAAACAATCATCTCGATTTTTTATTAACTTGCTTTCTGTGCCGCCAGAGATGTCTCAAGCGGGGCGAGAACAATCCGAACAAGTCCGGATTGCAGGCGGTTTTCATTATGTTGTAAACAATGAAAAACATTATTGAAAAGTTAATCAAACTGCCACTGACCAGATATTCAGAAAGAAAGCCAAAAATTTCTTCATTGAAAAATATGTTATCAGTAGATTTGGCAAACAGCGTTGCAACCAGCATAAACGCCAGACAAATCTGATATGCCGTTTGTGAAAAATTTGCATGAAACAGCAGCAGCAATCCCCACAAGATTAGCAGCAGAGGCAGCGAAATTATATTGCCAGTATATACAAACGCAGCTATCCCGCCGATCAGACTGCTGCCGCCGGTGATCAACAGAAATATTTTCTGAAACAATAAATAGCGGGAGTTTAATTCTTTACATTTGCGGAAAACCAACATATTATTTTCAAATGCGTCTTTCATTTTTCTCTATAACCTTTACTTTACATTGTATTCAATTTTTGGATTGATTTTTCTGCATATTTTTTATACGATCTGCCAACTCGGCTTTTAATTTTTCAAGAACAGCAGCCCGTTCTCCGGTAAATTCGGTTCCGAAAAAACTGTTATTCAGATACATTTCTACATACTCAGCTGTTGACGGAGTACTTATTTTAATGGCTCTTTTTACCCAATAAAAACCCTTTTCCCAATCATAATTGGGATTCATTTCTATATTTTCATCCACCCTGCTCCACAAGTATTCATGCGATAACTCAACCATTGCCAGCAAATGATCTTTTTCCGCACTTTTCTTCAACAGCAGGAATCTGCGGGTATTGCAGACAGTATTGCGCAGCAAATATTTTTGTGCTTCTTCGTAAAGAACACTTCCGGAGGAAGTTTGCCAATAACAACTGTTTTTGATAATATGATAACCGCTGTATACCCAAACCGTACACACACTGTAAAACAAAACCATAGTAACAGAAAACCAGCGTTTGCGGAACGATTGCTTGCCACGCTGCCAAAATTTTTCTTGCGTAACAGTTGCCAAATTCTGATAATGTGCCGCCAGCAGTTTGAGCTGCGATAAAGCACAAGTGTTACCACCCCAAAGTTCCCGGTTGCGGGAAGCATAAAAAATCCCGGCAAAAATCACACCGATTGCCCACAATATTTTTCCCGGCGGGACAATGATTGACCAGTATGAATACTCAACTCCCTCTGGATGCCAATAAAAAGCCGCCGCACAGCAAGCGATGATTGCCAACAGGGAGTAGTTTCTTAAAAAAGTCCGCCAAAAACATTTCCTACCCCACATAATAACCAATGCAGGAATCAGGAAAAAAGCCGATACCGCCCAATGAATGATTCCAATGTAATAGATATATTCACTCATCCAAATCCAATGAAAAACTGCTCCGGCATAACTGTATGGAGATCCCCACAGCGGCACTGCGCTCCACAAAGCCGATACCAACAGCAAAGCAGATGCACACCAGTTCAGCAGGACTTTTGCCCGGTACAGCTTTCCAGCCCGATGCGGTATAGTTCCCACTGCCAGCTGATAAGCCAGCTCCGGAGGCAGCGGAGTATCTTCGGTATTTTCTTTTTTTAACTCCGAAAGTTGTCTTTTACCCTTTTTTTCCGTACTGACTTTCCCGGGGGTGATTATACCTGAATCGCAAACCGTTTCACTGCAGACGGGCATAATTTCAAAATAATATTGTCTTCCGTCAATCTCGTCGAACTTACAAGATAAATATATATTGTATTCATTAGGCAAGCCAGAAAATTTTTTCCGGCAATACTCCGAAAATAAAGCAACACGCCAGGGATAAAATTCTATGACAGCATCAGAATCCCACTTTTGCAAGTCTTCAATCTGCGAGCCGCCCCACCACGCCAGAATTATTTTATGCGTTTTAAAATATTGTTTTATTGGCATAGTTCCAATGAACATTCGCTCGGATCGAGTATTCTCACAATAATTCTGCGACAGAATACACTTTGCTTTCGACCAGCTTGTGGAATCATTTAGCATATATGTTACCCAAATACCCGGCTTGATCGGCGGGGCGAATAATGAGTCAGTATGCTCATTAACATCACATTCCATAAATTATCACATCCTTTCAAATACAAAAAAGGTTCTGGCGGGACCTTTGAGCAATACTTTTGCTTAAAACTTCAAACCTTTATAAACTTCTTGACTTTGATAAACTCTGTAATTAAACAGCCCCTAAATACGCTTATGTTGCTTTTTACACAGCATTGGGTTGATAATAATGCAGGCATTGGCGGTAAACGCCGTTGGGCGAAACCACGCCAAAATCTTTTTCTGCCGGACATTTGAATGATGCGTCGGTCAAACATTTACACTCAAACTCTTCGCCGAATACCACTTTTGAACTGCATGGCAGAGCTTTGACTTTTGCCTTAATCTGCCGCCACTGGCTTTCGTTGATCTGCAAACTGCTGTTATCTTTGCCACGCCCCGCATTCATAAAGACCGAAAGCTGAATTATGGCAGCTCCGGCAAAGGCGGCGGCACTTACAATATCTTCAACTTCAAACATATTTATTGCCGTAACCGTAATACCGACCTGACAAGGGTATTCCAACTCCCGGCAACGGGCGATCAAATCAATGGTTTTGTAAAATTTCCGCCGGGTGCCGGTCATGGCACTGTAAGTACGCAGACCTTGCAAACTTGTGGAAATGCCCACCTTGCGTGCTTTGAAATACTGCAAAAGTTCTTCGGTCATCCGCGAACCGTTGGTAAAAATATCCACCTGGGTATCAGGCGTTTTTTGAGCGTACTCAATCAGCTCCGGCAAATCTTTACGCAATAATGGTTCGCCGCCGGTAAAAAGGAAATTTCTGCAACCTTTTTCAATGGCTTCGTCAATAACCTTTTTCCACTGCCAAGCCGACAGAACATGCCGGGCAAGTTCCGGGTATTCATGCCACAAACAATAGCAGAACGGACACTTGTAATTGCATTTGTTTGATAACTCAAGCGCCAGCACCCACGGTAATTTTTCTGGAAGAGTTACCATCTTGATTTATCAGCTCTGAAATTAAACTCTTTATTGATAGTATCGGCAATCTTTCCACCTAATAAGAATGCCGGGGTGATGCGTTTTCCCGCCATAATCACGCGATCAGAAGGCCAGAATACTTCTAAAACAGTCCGAGCTTTTTTACGCTTGTTGGCATCACTTTCTCCGGCCTTGCCCCAAGTGAATTCCAGCTCTAATGTGGAACCATCCTTGCCCCGGGAATATAAAATTTCTGCATGTTTCCGGCTTATATTTTTAACAAACCTATTCAACTTTTTTTTGCCGGAAGCAGAAAGTTTGGAAAAATTCTTTGTAAAATCGCGGTCTTCAAACGCAAGTTTTTCAGTGTATTTTTTAACTTCTTTTTTAACAGGCAAATTATCTGCAGCAACCGGTGGCACGCTTGGCATTCCAGGATCAGGCATCTTTTCTGCGGGTTTGGGGGCCGGCAGTTTAACCTCTGCATTGTTATCGCCACAACCGCAAGTCAAACTGACGATGCTGCCAACCAAAGCGGCGGTCGGGATACCTTTCTTCAAACAATTTTTAATAATATCAGATTTTTTGCTTTTCATAATTCATTTCTCCCAATCAGGTTCTTGGCGGGACCTTTGAGCAATACAGTTTGGGCTTAAAACTTAAAACCTTTGATTATCTCATTCATACTGACTTTTTCCACATTGGCGGTTTTGCCGTAAAGTTCAATTACCAATATCTTATTTTGCTTGCAAAACCAACCGGATTTGTAGAAAACAACTGCGACATAATAAGAATAATCACCAATACAGGCAGAAACAAGACAGCCGCGGCGATTGTCCGGCAAATCAAGTTTTTTAGCGGCAACATCTTTATAGTTGTTTTCTTTGAAGTGTTTGGTAATAAGTTTTTGATAAAACTCTGGCGTTGCCCCCGGCAAATCGTCGTGGCTCTTTACTTGCAATACCGACATATTGCCGTCAATAGCCTTGATCACATCTTTGTCGCGGTAACAGGTCACAAAACCTTCGGGCAAGGTGGATTTAACGGCAAACTCATCTTTGATGGCAGAACCATAGATGATGTTGCCGAGTTTGGGAACCCATGCCACGGGATTAAGCAGGGGATCAACTTGTTTTACGGCGGTAATTTTTATATTGACAACCATCATATCAACCGAATTTCTCAAAGCCTTGAACAAACCGGTTGCCTGTTCCAGTTCGGTGGTGATCCGGGCAAGCTCGGACTCGATTTTCAGAATATCATCCACTTTTTCCGCCTTTTTCAAAAGTTCGGCAAAACGGTCACGCAAAGCCCGGAGATTTTTGCATTTAAGCTCCAAATCACGATATTCATTGGTAACATCCTGCGAAGTGATTTCCCGGAAAATCACGGTGCCCAGCCGTTCGACTTCAGCTAAAAAATCCTTGCTGTTTTTTACCGGCACCTTGACTTTTACGCTGACCATGTTGGAGTAAACAGAGTATCCGGAAAACTTTTCAGCCAGCTCCGTAATCTTTTTAACCACAACATCTGATTCATCAGTAGTTTGCAGCTGCAATTCAGCCGTAAATTGCCGTTTGCGGTCAGATGCCATTGTGGAAGAAATACCAACAGAACCGCGTCCCCATTGCACGGCAGGTTCCGGTGCAAAATTATAACCGGCAGCGGGCCGAGAAATAACACCAGCACCACAAGCAACACCATAGGGAGCCAGTTTCCAGCCAGCCCAAACGCCAAGAACCAACAAACCAACACTCAACAAACCAACGGCAACAATTTTTCTAACAATCTTCATAAAACACTCCTATATTAAAAATTTTCAAACCACCAACAATCTACCACCCAGGGTAAGACATCTTGCGTCCAATCCAGAAAAAAGTTGAATTTTTTTTCAACAGCTGGACAAGATGCAGAGAAGAACCACAACAAAAATAATCGCCGAAATACATCCGCTGCCATCAATAATAATTCCCATAACAACCTCCGTAAAATATGTTAAAAAATTATGATTCCAATTTGTCACCAATACATAAGCAACAAAAAAGGCTCTTTTCCGACATACTATCGAAAAAAAGCCAAATCTTACAGAAAAAAACCACAAACCGAAAAAAACAGTTTGTGGTATGCTATCTGCGAACAGATATTAAGTGAGAACACAGATGCAGTAGGAAAAATCTTTTATCTTTTAGTATTCAAAACGGCTCTACCCAAATAGCTTTCTCGAAACAAACCACAAAAGACCAATTTATAGATTTGAAATCTTCAAATTCAGTTTTAGTACTTACCCCTACCTTAAAACCAGCTTTTTCCAAAGCCGTTTTTGTTGCTACATTGACTTGAAAACTATCGTTATAAGAAAAATTTGCAGTATATTTACGAAGATCATTCTTTCTATTTCTTCTTGCTTTTTTCATCGCTTCCCAAGTGGGTTCCGCCGCAAACCACGGAGAGTGGGGATTGCCAACAATTGTTCCTCCAGAAAATTCCATAAAGGCTTCAACTTTTTCTTTATTCCCTCGTTTTACGGCAACATCGACTTGTGCTTTTGCTCCAGCATAGGTTTGCACGGCTGGTCCATCCACAGCAATATCAACTCCAAATTTTTTATTTGTTTGTTCTCTCTGCACATATGACACACTTGCACTTTTGGCTCCCAACTCGTTGCATATATACATAAATTCACTCATTTTTTTTCGTATACATAACGGTGAAAGGTTTCAAAAGGAATTAATGTTGCAGAATCTGTTGGAGAGGCTACAAAAACTACCCAATCAGCAATAGGCGGAGTTGTAAAATTGAAGTTTTTTTCCGCAGTTGCCCGATCCAATATCACGACATTGCCCAGTTCTTTCCCCAAATATTGAGAGCGAACAAAAATTTTTTTATTATCATTTTCAATATAAAAGTTTCGATATAAATTTTTCAAAGCTTTGGAACAACGATGGTTGCCGCCCCGCCAATATTTTCGGCTGATAGTTTCTACGCCTAAATGCTTGATAATAGCATCTTCAGTTGCAATAATAAAAATTCTGCCATCATATCGTTGAGCACTATGGTCTAATCTCTTATATTCCGCATCAGCAGCAGCCTGCAAATATTTAAACGGTATCCCCCAATTATAAGAATCCTTCCAGGCAAAACGATTATAATTTTTTGACAATTTATCAACAGCGGTTGGAGACCCCGCCGTCGCAGCCTGCCAGAATTTTTCAGCAGCAGCTTCGTATTGTTTTTTTGCATAAAGATCATCTGCACTGCGTTCGAGTTCACTATAATTTGCCATTACAATACCGCAAAACAAACATGCCAAGAAAGTAATAAAGTTTTTAGCTTTCATAAAAATAACCTTTCTCCTATAAATATTATTCTGCAAAAAACATAAAGAATAAGCATATTGCAATTGTTAAAGCTGCAAGAACTATATTGCAGATTCTGTATCTGGGAACAATTATCCACTCGCCGTTTTTATAGCGATATAAATTATTCAAGCACAATATCAAAAAATCAATAATAGTTAAAAGCAAAAGAGTCAAAGCCACCCATCTCACGGCAACAGATCCTAATACCCCAAGTAAAATCAATAAAAACAAATGACTTGGTGCGTGTAAGAAAAATTTTATATTCATGTGATCACCCCATTGATATTTTTAGAATATACCATTAATATAGCACTCGTTATTCTTTATTGCAATGTTTATAATACGCTATTTATAAAAATCCTCACACCGTGCTGGCGGATTGTTTTATTTCTGTTAAATCTTTGTAGATTTGTATGCTGCTGCGGAGGTGTTCCAGCAGTTGATCGTCTTCTTTCAGCTCTTCCAATAATTTAGCACACTCTTGGCACTCTTTCAAGTGCGCAGTGCAGTTTATCCGGCTTAAAACTGACATCTTGCCGTGGCGGTACAGATCCAATTCTTCTTTGGTGTAGTGTTTCATAAAATCATCTTTCGTCCAGACTTTTGATTATTTCACGCAAAGTGCTTATACAGCGGCTTTTAGCGGTATATATGCTTGATACAGAAATATTCAGAAACTTTGCCACCTCTTCGGCGTTCCGCTCATGCAATGCGTACATCTCAAACGCCGCATAAGTTTCCGGCTGAACCCGCTCTTTCAGCTCCACCAACGCCATATTCAACAAATGTTTGTACCACTCTTCATCCCAGACCGCGTTCCACGCATCTTCACTGCCAAGTTCGATCGGATTGTTTTCATCGTTCAGCGAACTCGTATCCTTACGCTTCCGGACGATCTTCAACGCCTGATTCCGGATGATCTTCCGCAAGAAATGCCGGAACCGCCCCTTCGCCGGATCGTAAACAAATGTGACCCCCTCCGGAATATTCTCCGGATCGTATTTGCCCACAATGTCTTTCTGGAAAAGCTCGCACATCACCTGCTGCACCAACTCTTCCTTCTCATCCGCCGTCAAACCGCAATCGCCCCCGCAAAGCAAGATCAACGGCTTGTACGCCGCATAAAACTCACTCCACGAAACCTCATCACCGCCACGAACCCGTGCCAACAAAGATTTTCTAGTAGTAAATGCCATAATAATATTTTGTAAATGTGGTTGAATCTTGAGGAGGGGAAAAAGACCTTTTGGAGGAAAGGTCCTTTTTCCCCTCCTCAAACTCCACCCCTTTTTCCCAAACCTTTTTCTGACATTTATCTATTTCGTTTGCGAAATAGATAAATGCCTTTCTTGTTTTATTTCTTTTATTATCTACTTCCACTTATCTTGATTTTCTTACACTGTGTTTTGGTTATTTTTCAAATTTCAGCGTTGAAATAACTGCTTCAAACTCTTTTATCCGTTGGCTGTATGTGCGTTCTTTGGCGGACATTTGGATTAGCAGTATCTCTTTATCCCGGGTCAGCCAGAACTGGGCGTGCCGGGTATTTTCCGGGGTAAAGGTGTATTCTATCAACACACCGGATAAATCCTTTATTTTAATGCGTTTAAGCTGTTTGATATCTGCTTTTTTGCTGCCAGCCTGACCGATTACAGACTTGACCATCCAGCGGAGTTCGCCGTCGGTCATAGAGGCAATATTTCTGCCGTTGTAGGGGTGAACGCCGAGAGTGATGTTGTCCGAAAAGCCACCGGTGGAGTCGCAGGTAATGATCTCCCGCCGCAGCCGGAACGAGTTGCGGATAATATCCAGATACCCGGTTGGCAGAGTGGAAACGATTTCTGGTTCAGCCTTGATCCGCTCCAAAACCTGCTGCATCATTTCCAGAGTTATAACTTCCCAAAGTTGGGGAACGGTCATGGAAAGTTTGAGCTGTTTGCTGGTGTAAACTTTGCTTGGCATCTCTTCAAAAAGCGGAGTTTGATTGCTTTTGATGTACCACCACGCCGTGCCGCCGATCACCAGCGAGGGCGACAAAACGATCAGCCAATAGTTTTTCAGGAACCGCCAGCTGTTGCGGGGCAGACTTTTCAGATACCGCCAGCTGTTCCGCAAACGGTACGCCCAGCGGTCACGCCAGCTTTCGCCGAACTGCAGCTTGTGCTGGATCAACAGCAGCTCATTTTCCAGCTCGGCAATGGAGTTGATCCGCCGCAAGGGGTCTTTGCAGCAAAGTTGGAACGCCAGCTGCACAAAGTATTTAAGCTGCGGAGTAAGCGATATATCTTTGGGCAGCGACGGAAATTCGTGGGGACTGCATCCGGTCGCCGCACAATAAACCACCTTGCCGAAAGCATAAAGGTCGTTGCGCTGGCGGGCGTGACGGTCGGAAGAATCCAAAGAATCAGCGGAGCGTTCTTCGGGCGGAATAAACTCCAGAGTGCCGGCCAGTTGAGTGACCGTAGCCGAAAGACTGGAAACCAGTCCGATGTCGGCAAGTTTGGGCACACCTTTAACAAAAAGGATGTTGTCAGGCTTGATGTCCCGATGAGTGAAACCCGCCGAATGAATGGCTTTGATGCCGGAAAAGACGCCATAAAGGACGGGAAAAAGCTCCGCAAGAGGCAAAGCCCCCGACTGCAACCGCTGTGCAAGGGTGTCAGGCAGATAAGAAGAATCCGCCGAAGCCCCATCTCCGACAGAAGCCACCGGGTCAGCCGCTTCCATAGTATAAAAGAAAGAGTCAGAATCTTCCTGAACATGAAAAATCTGCAAAAGTTCAGGATGATCTTCAGTGATCTTGCGATAGTTGATAACGCCCCGAAGCTCCCGCTCCCAAGCCTCGCCGAGAGCGGATTTAGGCACAACCTTAAGGGCCAATTTTCTGCCGGAAATATCCTCACAAAAAAAGACCTCGCCAAACCCGCCAGCCCCACACCGGCAAACAATCCTCAAACCATGAAATTCATTATCTTGCATAATTTCTACAATAGGGATCACTCTCCTATTTGAAAATCTACTGAATTAGCGTACTATTCTATGTTTTTCACTGTATCTAAAACTCTTTCAATATTTGAAAATTCGACTTCAAATCGCAATGAAAATTTATCTGAATTATAAAATTGATTTTTCGTGGATAGCCCTGTGTACATTCCCTGTTTTGTAAAACTTGATTGAGTTTCCATGTTAACAGAATAGTCATCATTATAGTTGAAGTAAGCATTAAACTTCTTTACTGGATTAGCTGAAAGCCGGTTATCTTGCATTGTACGCCATGAATATTCTTTTGCAAACCACGGAGTATATGACTTACAAATAATAGAACTACCTCCAAATTCAACATCATAGCCTACATCCAATAGATTTTTTTTGAGTTCAGAAATCTTCATTGCATTTTTTATCTCTGAAAGAGTAGAAACGCCACCTGCAATTTGATATTCTTGAGTTGAATTGTTTTGTTTTTTATTTTGATAAAATATTTTTGCTTTTTGAGCTCCTAAATTGCTGCACAAAGTAATAAAAGAACGCATTTTATGCTCATAAATATAGTTATGAAAACTATTGAATGGAATCAATAAATCTTTATTTACAGGACAACGAACATATACAGCCCATTCTTTGTTAGAAATATCGACAAAATCAAAATATTTCAACGCTGTTGTTTTATCAACAACAGCAACATCTTTTATATTTTCATCAATATATTTTTTTCTTGAAGTAAAGCTGCCTTTTTTAGTGTTGATAACGAATATTTTTTGCAAGCTGTAAATATTTTCTGCACAATAATTACGAATATCTCCCTTCACCACATTGAGCAAGATTAAAGGCCACAGAACGGGCTCCGAAAACCCGAACAAAGCATTTATTGCAAGCTCTTTTTTTTGATTTCCTGCATCTTCTACTATTTTACTTACAGCAGTTGAAATGATAGTTTCTTCTTTGGCAATGATAATAAAATCACCTTCATAAAAAGTTGGTTCAACACCCGCCATGCCATCAGCAGCACTTTGGACATATTGAGTTATCTGTTTTTCATTGATATCACTAGTTACCAGATAAAGAGCAGATAGCTTTATGGTTGCTTTAGCCTCTCCTTTTGCAGCGGCTTCCCAACTGTTTTTAATACTTCGCTCCAATAAATTGTCAGCACTTAAAACGCCACAGCACATAGCAAAAATTGCTATAAATATTTTTTTACATATAAGCATAATTTACAGACTTTCTGTCATTGTCGTGGTTGCCTTACTAGGGCATAAGGCAACCGTTTTGTTTTTTATTTTTACAGTTTTTTCCAGTATATCCCCAGTGATGGCAATCTGAAAAACAAAATGAATATTGCAATTTTTTATCAGTCAATCTAGGATTATTTCTTATAAAATCAAATACAACACTACTATCTGGATGTCTTTTCCCGCTATTAGGATCTGCAGAAAAAACACTTATGTGCGGTCGAAGTTCTTTGGCAACATCAGGACAACTGTTATTGCGAGAACCATGATGCATAACTTGCAGACAATAAATATTATTCTTCCTTTTTTCTCCGATAAAATTAATTAAATAATTCAACTTTTTAATTTTTTTCAAATTGCCATCGCCAGTATAAAGGATACCATGCCTGTTCAAATCATTTCCCAATCGGGACTTTGCCTGTACAGGTAAAGAGTTTCGCCCGCTATATAAAAATAGAGAGCTATTATTTTTACTAATAGGAGATATAACTGAAGTATGTTTTTCTACTAAACTATTTAAAGCCACACCTTTTTCCTCTTCACCGTTTTCGCTAGAAACAATATTCTCCATACTATCCTTTATTCCAGTTAAGATAGCTATTATTTCGGTAGGTGCAATATTGGCTATTTGGGTTAAAAATTTAGCCTCCTCTTCAACATCATTATATGGCAGAAACTCCCATTTGTTATCAACTATAATAGGGCTTTTGGGGTGAAGTACTTTTCTTATAATATTATCTACACTTGTGACATTACTACAGGAAAAGCTAACAGTAAAATCATCATCAGGCAATATATCTTTTTTCTGTGAAATATCTGGAAGTATTTCTTCTCTGGCATATCCACCAGGCACCAAAAGCAACTCTATTTCTTTCTCTGATTTATTATATTTACGAATAAAATCTTCAGGAGATTTAAGAAATAATAATGAGTCATTTGTTAGATGATCAGTAATGTTATATTTTTGCTCGTAAATATTGTTCAAATAGCCCAATAATTCAAAAACTTTTTGTAAATCGGTAAAAAATGGTATCATCAACCTCTTTACTCGCTTTTCAGCCAGTAAAATCTTTAGCCCACTTATGTGATCTGCATCAAAATGAGAAATAACAACAAGATCCAATTCATTTATATCTTTTAATTCATCAATTGCAGAGTTTAATTTATTTTTTCCGCTTGATGTTCCGCAGTCATAAATCCAAACAAATGGTTTCTTATTTTTATCAGTATAAAGCTTTCCGCAAGAAAACAGACCTTGCCCGACAGGAAAAAAAATATATTCAACAAACATAACACAACCTATTTTAATAATTATTTTAAGGCTTCTAAAGCTTTTTTAGCGGCCTCATCCCCCTGTTCTGCTGCTTTACGGTACCATTCCACCGCTTTGTAATAGTCCTTTTCTACGCCATGCCCGTTTTTATAGCAAACCCCAAGATTATATTGTGCCGTCGCATCCCCCTGTTCCGCTGCTTTGCGATACCATTTTATCGCTTCGGTGTAATCTTTTTCTACGCCAATACCCGCAAGGTAACACAACCCAAGTTCGCATTGTGCCTCTGCATTGCCTTGCTCCGCGGCTTTACGATACCATTTTACAGCTTTTGAAACATCATTTTTCACGCCAACGCTCCAAAGGTAACACATCCCAAGTTGCAATTGTGCACCAACATCACCTTGCTCTGCAGCTTTGCGGTACCATTCCACAGCTTTACAATAGTCTTTTTCCACGCCAATGCCATCCATATAACACGCGCCAAGAGTAGCCTGACCGATCGGGTTACCTTGTTCTGCTGATTTACGAAGCCATTTTACAGCTTCTGAAACATCTTTTTCTACGCCAATGCCATCCATATAA
Organism: Victivallaceae bacterium; assembly: GCA_045585955.1. Taxonomy (GTDB): domain Bacteria; phylum Verrucomicrobiota; class Lentisphaeria; order Victivallales; family Victivallaceae; genus SIG78. The sequence continues at coordinate 5,520 of JAZMZK010000129.1, read as the reverse complement.
TATACTCCAAGAGCAGCCTGACCGATTGGGTTACCTTGTTCCGCTGATTTACGAAGCCATTTTACAACTTCTTTAATATCTTTTTTTACATAATAACCATCTCGATACATTCTTGCCAAACGGTATTGTGCGGCTGGATTACCTTTCTCAAATCCGAGAAATCCATCTGATGCAGCTTGGCTTATTTTTTCGTAAATCAGCTTTTGCATATCCGGGTGGATGTTCTTATATTTTTCGAGATCATCCAAATCAATCACCCAAATTACAGTTCCATCTGCGGGGAGATTGGCGTTCAGTAGTTCTGCGGAAACTTTGTCATACACCTTGTCGCCGATTTGCAAAAATGCTATATAGCGGTAGTCTTTGTCTGTTTTATCAAATTCTCCCAGAGGTATTGATGAAATTGTTGATAAATTACCTTCTTTGTATTGAAAGATGTTGTATTTACCCAAGGCATTTTCAAAATCTTTACTGATAGCATCCAGGGCTTCGCGTAAGGTTGTAAAATTGCCTGTGGAAGTATGATTGCGCCGGATGTTCCAAACACTCGTAAAACTTGGTAAGTTGAGCATCACGACATTAGTTTCAGTGCGTTCAATGGCTGCCCCGATCGCATCTTTTCCGCTTTTAGTCATTATCCGCAAATTTCCCCCTTTTAATATATCAATTTGCGGTGAATTGCTTGCCATATAAACTGCAAGTTCGCGTGCGTTGGTATTATCAAGTTCCATTCGGAATGTAATGTCCTTGGTTCTTTGCGACGGAATTTCCAACATCTTGGGCATAGCATAAGGAGTAGCCTTTTGATTGTAAGCTCGTTCCCCGTAAACAGGCAGATAGGCATCACTTAAATCACAAAAAACTGTTTCGCCGCCGTTGTTAGTCACAGTAACCGTAAAAGTCAAATGAAAATTGCTGATATTGGTCTGTTGGATCATTTCGGCAATGCGGCTGCGTTCCTGCGAAAAGACTGCCTGCTGCGATTTGCTCCACAACTCCGTGGTTTGTGATACTGAATCCCGCCCGTAAGAGTAAGACCCTGCTAAATTTATTTTTGTATTAAAAATAGCAGCAAGCCATGAAAAAGGATTTGCCGAAAGTTTAGTGCCCCCGTTAATATCCACATTGACTTTATGCCGCCTTGTGATATCATCTCTTGTAGAACTGTCTTGAGTTGTTTTAGAGCTGCTTACATCCTTAAAAATATCAACCGTTCTGGCGGTTTGAGTTGCACTTTCTTTTATATCATACCCTAAAGCCAGCGAATGAATACGCCAAGATACTTGCGGTGTAAAAATCAAAGGCTTTTCTTCTTTTTGAAAAGCTCCGGGAAATTTTTCTTTCAGCTTGGCGATTTTTTCATCATCTGTTCCTTGCCCTAAAACAATAGCATCGCATTGCTTATTGGCAAGTTGTCGTGTACGGGCATGTGTCCAGTTTTTATCTATCCACATTGAAACCTGCTCTGTAACTTCCAACAAGCTTTCAGCACACAAAGCACCACAGCTGACTATCAAAACTGCCGCCAACAACTTTTTCCATTTAACCATTTTTTAGCTCCCGTAAAAATATTAAAAAATTTATATATCTGTAACTTACTGCCAGGAAGTGTGGGTTTCTTACATTCCCCGCCGCTTTATTTTAATTTTTTTTACTTCATCCCTTGAAAACAAAAAAGCCGGGACGCTTTTTTGTATTGCTCAGTAGGTCCCGCCAAGAACCCGCACTTTGACACAACAAAAACGTCCGGCACTCTTTCGCTTGCCAGAATACATTTCTCTGTCAAAGTGCAAATACCTTTTTACTTGGCGGGTTTACTGAGCATTTGCAAAAATGTTCTCTGATTTTTACACAGCAAAAAAACTTCCGCTTTTCTACTGCTTTGATAACTTATCACAGTATTCAGATTATTGCAAATAAAAAATTCCCCTTTTACTGCAAATATCTGTAGAAAATTATTCCCCGCCAGCGGTGTTTTTCCGCTGGCGGGGTTTGTTCTTTATATCGGGTCGTCGGGGATTTCCGGAGTGCCGAACTCGCAACCGCAGTCTAGGCAGATGTATCCGTCGTCCCAAGGGATTATGTCGTCTGAATTACAGTCAGGGCATCTCATTATGCTGCCCTCCATTGGTAATTGCAGTTGGTGCAGCGGTACATCCGCATTACGTTTTCGTCGATGAGTTTGCCTACGGTGTTTCCGGCTACGGCTCCGCTGGCGGCCCCTATGAGTATGCCTAAAACTCCTCCGATTGCGGTGCCGATTCCGGGGCAGAGTAAACTGCCAACTACGGCACCAGTTTTAGCTCCGGCGGAGGCTGCTACATAACCTCCGGCACCGGCTCCGAGCAAGGTCGTTGTTCCACGGGTGGTTGTTACAATATAAGCTTTTGATTCACATTTCGGACATTCCATTTTTATCTTCCTATTTATAATGTTAAAGACCGGGAGTTTTTACGCTCCTGGGATGACTTGTTACAAACTGGGTGCATCACTTCCAGCCGGGCACCGTGCGAGGCGTGCGGGAGTTATTTCCACAAAGCAGGATATTTACCGTCCAATCCGAAGCAATGATTTAACGCTGAATAAGCGTGATCCACTCTTTGCGGCGTGTACTTTTTGATCGTTTCGGTAAACGCGTTAAGCAAGCTCCAGCGGGTTGGTTCGGCAAACTCTTCATGCCGGGGATTTTTGAACTCTTTGAAAACCGGCACAATGTCACTGCTGTTGATTGCTCCCAACTCTGCTGCTCTGACAATACGACTGCGGGCTTCATCATCGTTTTTAAGGTAGATAATCTTCAAATCTTCGCAAACCGTTTCCAAAGTCAGGAATTCATTTTCCAGCTCATCCATCGCTACATCAACAAGTTTGGTCAACTCAATTCTGCTGGTATGCCGCCGCTTGATTACGGTTGTTCCACCAAACGCTAAATTACTGCACACGGTAACATTTATACCGGCAGAAAGACCAACCGCAAAACTTTTGTCGTGGCTGTTCCGCAAGCCGATACAACGGCTCCAATCTGCAGAATTACTTTTGTTGATTCGCATTACTCCGAACATCTTCTGACCTTCACGAGCAAGTCCGAAATTCTCATCCAGAATCTGCCAGTTGTGCGCCTTGACCACATCCGTTACAGCTTCAATAACCTCCATGTGCGGAACCGGCTTCCAACTCTCTGTGCCGCAGGGAGTCGGGACAAGAGCGACCTCATCCCGGCTGACAAACTTTCCATCGCACATCATCAGTCCCATAATCACCTCCACTTTTTGCAACGGTCAGCATACGGACAATCATTGCATCCGAAGCCGCTTTCGTTAGGATAGAAGTTTCCGCTATTGACGCTTTTTTCGATCTGATTTGTTAGAGAGACAAAGCGATCAAGCTCGTTATCGGTACGAAGCGTATAGTAGTTGTTGACGGTGGGCGACTTGGCTTTGGTTATGACATCAAACCGGAACAACGGCTTTTCACCGTACTTCTGCTTAAAGGCATAGCAAAACGCTGTTGCTTGTAAGTCCTTGTCTGCTTTACCGACCGGCCATTTGGCCGAAGCACTTTTCCAGTCCACAATGCAGTTATCTTGCCCGTCGGTAACCACAAGATCAAACTCGCCGATCAGCGGTTTGCTCAAGCCTGGCACCGTTACCGAAAAACTTTCTGCAACCCGCTGAACGGAATAATCATCCAGCCAATTATTGCAAGCGGCTTCCACCATCTTGAAGCCAGTTTGCAAAAGTGAATCGTAAGTTTCGGATGCCTTAAAAACAAGGTTTTCAGCAGCATCAGTTTCAGCTTTGAAGAAATCTTCAAACACATCGCACACCTCTCTTTCAGACATAAAACTACCAATTCTCGCCCGCTCCGACAACGCCGCATGGAACGCCCGACCGAACGGAAAACACGCATTGGTGCGTTCAACCGGAACGTTATCAATGTAGCGGAATTTGTACTTCAGCGGACAGGTTAAATAACACTGCATTGCTGAATACGACCAGTGCGGCGACTCCCGCAATTTATCAAACCGCATATCACGCCGCCTTCCATTGCTCGATCAAAGTCGAACACTGCTTTTTGCTCAACTGATTGATATCGGCAACATTATTCTGAATCGCAATCTGTGCCGGAGTAATACCTCGACGGCTCGCCAGAGTAAGCAGATAATTGATCTGTTTCGGACTCGCTGGGGTACTGCCTTGCACCGGCTGATTCGGAGTGTTTACAGGCGGATTGTTTCCGCTCTGCAAAGGACTTTTACCGTGCAATTCTGCTTCAACCGAACTCCGCACCATTTCAAAAGTTTCGTGAATTTTACCATTGAGCTGTTCAGCCGAAAGACCGTCCGGAAGCTCAACTTTGATACTGGCGTGGTAGCTCTGGCTGGTATATTCGCCATCAGCCGGAACTTTTTTACTGTAAGAAGCATTCAATTTAAGCATAATAAAATCCTTTCAATAATTTGTTTTTTGGTAAAACTTTGTTATATTAGTTAATAAGGAGCGATTTTTATGGATATACGCAAAGAGAAAATCAGACTTTGGCTGGCAAATCCACCGGTAATGAAATTCCCGGTGCCGACCAACCTGCCAAAATTTTCTAAAAAATCATTCCGCAACTACGACGAAATGAACGCTTGGAAACGCGAATATCTTAAAGAAATCGCAATGCAAGGCGGTATCAAATGGAAGAAATCTTAAGCAAACTCAACGCTGCAAAAGTCCGCTATGTAGTTATTGGTGGACAGGCTATGTTGCAGGAAGGCATGCCAAGATTCACCCTCGATTGGGATATTTTTGTTCCGCCATTTGATCATGAAAATTTTGATAAAATCAATGCCGCACTTGCTGACGAGCTGGATATGGATTTGGAACCAATGGATGTACAAACCGGCGAAGGTTTTGTGCAAACTTTTCAAACCACCGCCGGCGTTATACAGTTTCATTTGGCACCGCCCGGACTTCCTAAATTTGCCATTGTTGAAGAGCGGGCGGTTATCCATGAGTTTTGCGGCGTCCCGGTCAAATACCTTTGTTTGGATGATTTACTCAGCAGCAAACAGGCTGTTGCCCGGGACAAGGATGCTGATGATATACTCTTTTTGACCATCAAAAAGCAGAATCAGCAGAAATCCTAAATCGCCATACGGATACGCTCGATGGCACGGCGGGCTTGGATGAAATCACGCTCTTTCTGCCGCTGCTGAATCTGCACTTCCTTGACCTTGCGGGAAAGCGTAGCCAGATCATCGAAAGCGACTTTCAGTTTGAGCGTAAAAGCTTCAATGCTGTTGCCCAATTCTTCCAGCGGGTTGATTTCTGTTTCGGGCACGGCTGGGGCGACCATCTGCACGGGAGCAGATCCGACAGTTTGAATGTTTTCCACAGAAATCCCATAATTTTGTAAAAATGGTGTTTTTTGACATAGTTTGAGCGTGGTATTTCTTGAAAAAAGCCACCCCCTTTTGTCAAATCCTTGTTTTTGAGTTCAAATGTATTCAAAAGTAAAATTCCATTTGTTTGG
>JAZMZK010000128.1:0-28889 GCA_045585955.1 Victivallaceae bacterium | reverse complement strand
GGTGAAGCAGTACTGCTTCACCTGTCCATGGACAGGTGAAGACCCATCTTTGTTGCCATCAGCATGATCACAGCAAAGATGTGATCTTTTTACCAGAAGTTCGATCAGGGTAAAGCGGGAAAACTTCTCATAATATACATTACCTGAATCCCAAGAGCCTGAAACTTTGCTTTTCTTCATAAATTCCACCTGTCTGTTATATGTTGCTTTTTGTTGGTTATAATAAACTTACAATTAAACTTCAACTGAACATGATAGATATTATGCGACGCCAAAATGATATAATAGCCACATAACTATTCAAGTATACATCAAAAAAACTATTTTGTCAAGTTCTTTAATGATATATTTGTAAAATATTACAGCATAATTGACTGTTCGTATTGCAAATGGTGGTTTTTCGGATAAAAAAGGGATAGTTTTAACGATTTTTATTATGTATAACAATAAAAAAACACCCCAAAGTCTTTATGCTTTGAGGTGCAGTATTTTTAGTATTTTCCGGAATTTTTATTCCTGAACTTTGCGTTTCATTATCTTGTGGTGCAAAAACAAATATCCGGCAGTCAAAATTGCCAGCGCAATAATTACATATATATAATTATCGTGGAGCATAGCTTTGCCCTTGTTGATCATTTCAAGGTAGGTCATGTTCCCTGCCAGCGTGGCAAAGTACCACCCCAGCAGTGCCAGCACCGTTGTCCAGATGCCAGCACCCAGGGCGGTAAAAAAGCTGAACCGCTTGAACTCCATTTTCGACAATCCCGCCGGAATACTGATGATCTGGCGGATCGCCGGGAGCAAACGGCAGACAAAGGTCGCCAGTTCGCCATATTCCCGGAAAACTTCTTCTGCTCGATCCAGTGCCGCTTCTTTCAAAAAAAAGTATTTGCCGTAGCGGTGCAGAAAGGGCCGCCCCAGCCAGATGGCAAGGTAGTAATTTATATACGCTCCCGCCATGGAACCGGCCAGACCGCAAACTATTGCCAGTATCAAGTCCAATACCGGTATACCGGTAGTAAGACCCGCCCGGCAGGCAAGAAATCCCGCCGGGATCATCACCACTTCGCTGGGGAAGGGGATAAATGAGCTTTCAATGGTCATAAAGACAAAGATCAGCACCAATCCCCACGCCGGGGCGCAGGCAGTCAAACTGTCAAGCGATGCGGCAATAGCTTCGGTCATTGTATTTTATTCCTGAAATTACTTGTTTTTCATTTCCCGGACGGCTTCCACCACCGCTTTTGCCTGATACTCAAGCTGTTCCTGGGTCAGCGGATACAAGGGCAAATGGGTGTAGCTCTTGTAGAACATCTTTTCCGTGACCGGACAGGTTGCGGCAATGGCTTCTTCATCGTAGCCCAATTCCTTCATGATGCGGAAGCGGTACATGGGGCCGAAGTGGGTGATGTTGGTCAAGCCCTTATCCTTGAGCCGCTGGCTCAATTCCTGAATGTCGCCGTTGCAGACTTCGGGGTCGATGCGCAGCAAGTAAAGGTGGTGAGTACCGTATGTATCTGCGGTATCGGCTTTTTCCACCAGAATACCGGGTTCTTCGCTCAACACTGCATTCATATATTCAGCAGCTTTTCTACGCTGGGCAATGATGGCATCAAGCCGCTGCATCTGCAAAAGCAGACCCACGGCGTTGAGTTCGCAGGCAGAGTGGTTGCCAGCTACTGCAATATCGCCATTGAGGGTTTCAAGGGGAGAAATATCATACAGCCAATCTTTGATCTTGCGGGTGAAGTCCAAACCCAGGAAGCGGGCACCGGCAAGCTGGCTGCCAGCCTTGTCGTGTTTGGTCAGCAAAAGACCGCCTTCGCCGAAACTGGTGATGTTTTTGACTTCATGGAGAGAAAATCCGCCGAAATCCCCGATAGCGCCCAAACGCTGACCTTTATACATACCGCCCATACCGTGAGCAGCATCTTCCATAACATAAATGCCATGCTTTTTGGCAAGTTCCATCAAAGGTTCCATATCCACCGGATAACCGCCCAGGTGCACCGGCACGATCATCTTGGTTTTAGGCGTGATCTTGCGGGCAACATCGGCGGGATCGAGGTTGATGGTTTCCGGATCCACATCGGCAAAAACGATCTTTGCGCCGATGCTCAAAGGATAAGCCATGGTGGCAATAAAGGTTACGGCAGGCATGATGACTTCGTCACCGGCTTTCAAACCCACCATCTTGTAAGCTATTTCCATACCGGCTGTCCAGTTGGTCAGCAAACAGGCATAGGGGCTTTTGAAATATTCTTTGCAAAGCTCTTCGGCTTCGGCAACTTTTTTGCCCAGAGTAAGTTTAGTAGCAACATTGGCACTGGCACCCAAATCCTGCAAAGCAGCAGCAACAGTGTTGACTTTTTCCTGCCAAACGGCTTCATTTTCGCCGGGAGGCAACAGAAATTTGACCACTTCCAGCACATCATTGGCACGGTAGAACTCGCCAACTGCATGCCACGGAACTTTGGCTTCGCCAACTGCATAACGGAAATCGCCGCCACTCTTCTTCTTTTCCATAACCTCTTACTCCTTATAAAATATGGTTTGATGGATATACTATGATTTTATTGATTTGATTTACTTGAGCATGCCGCAGGCACGCATGGTGTTTGCCAGTTTTTCCCGGCTGGCGGCAGAGAGTTCGCACAGCGGCAGCCGGTATTCTTCCCGTATCAGACCTGCCATCGCCATTGCCGCCTTGATGGGAATGGGGTTGGTTTCGATGAACTGATCCCGGAAGAAGGCGTAATATTTGGCGTGGAGCTTTTGAGCTGTGGCAAGGTCGCCTTGGAGGAAAGCTGCCACCATCTGGCTCATTTCTGCGGGGATGATGTTGCTGGCTACGGAAATGATACCGGTAGCACCCACGCTCATCATGGGCAGAGTCAGCGAGTCATCGCCGCTCAAAACAGTTATATCGTCGCCGCAAAGGTCTTTGATGGAAGAAACCCGGTCAACACTTCCGGCGGCTTCCTTGATCGCCACAACATTGGCATTTTTGGCAAGGCGGGCAACGGTGCTTTCGGCGATAGCCACCCCGGAACGGCCCGGCACATTGTAAAGAAACACCGGCAAGCCGCCCTTGTCGGCAACTTCCGAAAAGTGACGGTACAAGCCTTCCTGGGTGGGCTTGTTGTAGTAAGGAGTGACCTGCAAAGTACCGTCGGCACCGTCAGCGGCGGCGGCCTGGGTCATTTCGATAGCCTCCCGGGTGCAGTTCGCTCCGGTACCGGCAATGATCTGGCAACGCTTGTTGGCAGTTTCGATGACCGTTTCGATGACTTTGGCGTGTTCTTCATAAGTCAGCGTGGGGGATTCGCCGGTGGTGCCCACCGGAACGATACCGGCAACGCCGCCGGCGATCTGCATTTCTACGAGTTTACGCAAGGTGTCGTAATCGACTTCGCCATTGCACATGGGGGTAACTAATGCGGTATAAACGCCTTGAATGTTCATAATATTATCTCCTGTAAATATTTACTTTGTTTTATTGCAATGCTTTGATAAGTTCCAAAGTCCGTTCCAGTTTGCCTTCCAGCTCTACAAGATGTTCTCTGGCGGCGGCAACCACTGCTTCGGGGGCTTTGGCAACGAACTTTTCGTTGGAAAGTTTGGCTTTGGAGCCTTTGATCCAGCCTTCCAGTTCGGCTTTCTGCTTATCAAGTTTTTTCAACTCTTCGGCAATGTCGATCAGACCTGCCAGCGGCAGATAAATCGTTCCTGCCGCTGCCAGCTGCGACGGAGCGGCTCCGTTCGCATTGCTGTCAAACTCTGCCATGGCGACCTCCAGTTCGCCAGCATTCAAAAGACTCTTGAGCGAGGCTTTTTCGTTGTTCAAAAATTCTTCGCAAGCTGCGTCGGCAGCCTTGATGTAGAAGTTGACCTTCTTGCCGTCGGGCAGCTGATAGTTGCTCCGCAGGGCCCGCCCGGCACGCACCAGCTCAAACTTGGCATCCACCATGCCGGCGGTGTCGGCAAAGGCGGCAGCTTGTTCGGCTGTCAGGGCAAATTCCGGATAGCTTTCAAACATGATGCTCTTGCCTTCGGCAACAAAGCCCATCTGGTGTGCCAATTCTTCGGTAATGAAGGGCATGAAGGGGTGCATTACGCACAAAATCTTGTAAAGGGCATAATCCAGCACCGCCAGAGCGTGTTTCTTGGCGGCATTGCCAGCGTAGAGCTGAACCTTTTCCGCTTCGATGAACCAGTCGCAGAAGTTGCTCCACACCAATTCATATATATCATGGGCTGCGGTATGGAAGCGGTAGCCTTTGAGGTCGCTGTCCACACTGCGCAAAACTGCATCGAGCTTGTGGAGCATCCACTTTTCGTCGCTGGTGAGCTGGGCGATATCGTCGGCGCTCAAAACCTTGAAATCGGGTGTTACATCGCCCTGCAAGCGGCGGAAACGGCAGGCGTTCCAGAGCTTGTTGGCAAAGTTACGGCCGATTTCGCACTTTTCGTTGCTGTATTTTATATCCATACCCACCGGGGCAATGTAGATTATGGAGAAACGCAATGCGTCCGCACCGTATTTGGCGATAACATCCAGCGGGTCGGGGCTGTTGCCCAGACTCTTGGAGAGCTTTCTGCCCAGATCGTCCCGGATAATACTGGTAAAGTAGACATTCTTGAAAGGTATCTTGCCGGTAAATTCGCAACCCGCCATGATCATACGGGCAACCCAGAAGAAGATGATATCCGGCCCGGTGACCAGATCATTGGTGGAGTAGAACTTTTCCAGCTCCGGAGTTTTTTCCGGCCAGCCCATGACCGAGAAGGGCCACAGCCAGCTGCTGAACCAGGTATCCAGCACATCTTCTTCCTGACGCCACACGCCGCCATCCTGCGGTGCGGCTTCGCCAACGTACATTTCGCCGGTGGCATCGTTGTACCATGCCGGGATGCGGTGGCCCCACCAGATCTGGCGGCTCAAGCACCAATCCTGAATATTTTCCATCCAGTGAAAATAGGTCTTTGCCCAGCGTTCCGGGTAGAACTTGATCTCGCCGGAGCGAACCGCTTCGATAGCGGGCTTGGCAAGTTCGCCCATCTTGCAGAACCACTGGCTGCTGACAAATGTTTCAATAGGTACATCGCCCCGTTCGGAGTAGCCGACTGCGTGAGTGATATCTTCGATACGCACCAGCAAACCGGCTTCTTCCATCATTTTTACGCATTTCTCCCGGGCGGCAAAACGGTCAAGACCTTCAAACTCTTTACCGGCGGCAGCGTTCATGCTGGCATCTTTGTTCATGACCATGATCATTTCCAGATCATGCCGTTTGCCAACTTCAAAGTCGTTGGGGTCGTGAGCGGGGGTGATCTTTACACAGCCCGAACCTTTGGTGGGGTCGGCGTGTTCATCGGCTACAATGGGTATTTCCCGGTCGGTCAGGGGCAGTTTGACCATCTTGCCGATCAAATTCTTGTAGCGTTCGTCAGCCGGGTTGACTGCCACCGCCGTATCGCCGAACATGGTTTCCGGGCGGGTGGTGGCGATTTCCAGAAAGCCGCTGCCGTCAGCCAGCGGGTATTTGAAGTAGTAGAACTTGCCCGGTACATCCTTGTAGATCACTTCTTCGTCGGAAAGAGCAGTCTGGGCTTTGGGGCACCAGTTGATCATCCGCACGCCCCGGTAGATGTAACCTTTGTTGTAAAGGGCAATAAAGACTTTCTGTACTGCGTCGGAAAGGCCCTGATCCATGGTAAAGCGTTCCCGCTCCCAGTCGCAGGAGCTGCCCAGTTTACGCAGCTGGCGGATAATGGTGCCGCCGTACTGCTTGCGCCATTCCCGCACCCGGCGGATGAATTCATCGCGGCCCAGTTCGTCGCGGTTGGTGTTTTCGTTCTGCCGCAGATATTTATCCACCCGAGCTTCGGTGGCAAGCCCGGCGTGGTCGGTGCCGGGGAACCAGCACACTTCGTACCCCCGCATCCGGTGGCTGCGGACAAGAATATCCTGCAAAGTGTTGTTCAATACATGACCCAGGGTAAGGATACCCGTGATGTTCGGCGGCGGTATCACCACCGAATAAGCGGGTTTTTCCGACTTGGGATCGGCATGGAAAAGGCCGTTGCTTTCCCAGAAATCATACCAGAAACTTTCGATATTTGCTGATTCGTATGCCTTGGGCATATCAGGAGTCTGACTCATTTGAATTTCCACCTTTTATTTGAGTTAAAAATTTCTATAAAAATATACGATAATAATATAGCACCCAAACGCCACTTTTAAAAGTCCGGAACGCTCTTTTTTGCGCTTTTTAAATAAAATTATCAAAACCTTGCTTTTTTGCCTTGCAAGTAGCAACTTTTGAGTTATCTTATAGAGTTGATATTGAGAGGAGTTTTTTATGAAGATCGAACAGAATTTATTGCAGCGTATCCAGTTCGCCGGGCAACAGCATTTGCTCAAGTTTTTTGAAGATTTGCCGGAAGATAAGCAGACTGCTTACCTTGCCGAGCTTAACGGTCAGGATTGGGAGCTTTTGCCGGAACTTATCAAGGAATATGTTTTGCAGAAACCCGTGATCGCTCTGCCGGAAAATCTGGAACCTGCACCCTATTTCCCGCTGGAGCCCCGCAATGATGCTGAAGCTGATTACTACGCTCAAGCCGACACTGCCGGTGCTGAAGCGATCTCTTCTGGGAAAGTTGCTGCCATTACCGTTGCCGGAGGGCAGGGCAGCCGGTTGGGGTTTGAGGGCCCCAAAGGTACTTACCCCATAGCTCCTGTCAGCGGCAAAACTCTCTTTCAATACTTTGCCGAATCGCTTTTGAGTGCCTCCCGCAAGTACAATGTAGCTTTGCACTGGTACATTATGACCAGCGTTATCAACGATAAAGCCACCCGGGATTTTTTTGCTGAAAATAATTACTTTGGCTTGACTGCCGACCGGGTACACTTTTTTACGCAAGGCTTCATGCCTGCCATTGGTTACGACGGCAAACTTTTGATGGCAGACTCCGGCACACTGGCTCTTTCGCCCGACGGTCACGGCGGCACGCTTCTGGCTTTGCGGAAATCCGGTATGTTGGATGATATGAAAGCTCGCGGCGTGGAATATTTGAGCTATTTTCAGGTGGATAACCCGCTGGTTCCCGTGGTGGACAAACGGTTTATCGGTCTGCATATATTGGAAAAGAGCGAAATGTCTGCCATTACCCTTGCCAAGACCAACGCTCACGAAAAGGTGGGCAACTTCTGCGTGGCAAATGGTAAACTTTACGTTATTGAGTACAGCGATCTGCCGGAAGCTCTTGCTCTGGCGACCGATGAAAGCGGCAAACTCAAATTTATTGCCGGGAGTCCCGCCATTCATGTTATCAGCCGGGTATTTGTGGAGCGTTTGACTTCCGGCGGCAGATTGGAGCTGGATTGGCATCGTGCCGATAAAAAGATCAAATGTATCGACAGCAATGGCAACGCTGTGGAGCCGGATTCGCCCAACGGGGTCAAGTTGGAATCCTTTATTTTTGATGCACTCAAACTTGCCAATAAGACCATGATTTTTGAAGCCGACCGCAAGGAGGAGTTTGCACCCACCAAAAACGCCACCGGGGTTGACTCTGTGGAAAGCTGCCGCTTGATGATGATCGATCGGGATGCCCGCCGTCTGGAACGCTGCGGCGTAACTGTACCGCGCAACGCTGACGGCAGCGTAAATGCCCAAATTGAATTTTCGCCCCTGGCAGTCTGGGACGATGAAGATTGCATGAATTACATTAAAGCTCATGATCTTAAAGTGATCAAAGCCGGTGCAAAACTTTATCTGGAGTAATATGTTCAAGTTGATAAATCTCTCCGGGGATGAGTTGCGGCTGGATGAAAAAGGCGTTTCCGGAATGGTGACAAAAGCCTGCTCCAGAGCCGGTGTTTATGTGGAAGGTATTGCAGTGCGCCGCGATGCAGTGACCTTGATTTGCAGCGATAATGCGGATGAAGAAACTCATCTTTACCGGTTTACTCCATTGGGTAAAGATGTGGTCGATGAAGGTATTTTTTCGGAATTGCGTACCCGTTACGACAACAATTTCCGCACTGTCGGAGCTTTTGCTCTGGCAGATGGTTATTGGACTTTAACTGAAAAAACTTTAACTGAATAAATCAAGAGGAAAATAATGCTTCAACAGCAGGAAGTAGTTGAATTAGTCAATGATATAAATCAACGGCAGGACAGCAAAAGTTATTCTTACGCTCTGGCGGCAGGCTTTTTTGCTTTGCTGATAATGATGTTCGGCTTGACTATGCTTTACAGTACATCGTCAGCTACTGTGGGTGCAAAGTTTTTTCAAGCCCAGCTCAAGTGGGCTGTGATTTCGCTTTTTGCCATGGGCGGAGTCATCTTTTTGGGTTACAGACGCATCGGATCATGGAGCTTGTGGCTGATGGGCATACTGGCAATACTGTTGGTTTGGGCTTCGTTTTTTTCGCCGGAGATCAAAGGTGCCAACCGCTGGATCGTCATTCCCGGCGTAAGTATGCGGTTTCAGCCGTCGGAAATGGCGAAAGTGGTGCTGGCGCTTTTCGGCGCAAAAGTGGTTTCCGACAATCTGCGGAATGTCTGTTCATGGAAAAATCTCTTTACCCAAATGTGGCTGCCGATGGGGTTGATTGCCGTTATTCTGGGATTGGTCATTTGCGGTAAAGACTTGGGGACTACCCTCTTATTGGCAACGGCGATGTTTTCCATGTTTTTTTCTGCCGGGTTGCAAAAACGATTTTTGTGGCTGATCCCGTTTTTTATAGCAGGTTTGTCATTATACCTTATTTTTCTTGACCCGGAACGCCTCTCCCGGTCAGTTTCGTTCTGGAATCCCGGCGATCAGAGCTTGCGGGCTGAAGACGGCTACCAGCTCTGGAACTCATGGCTTGCCCTCGGCTCCGGGAACTGGTTCGGAATCGGTTTTATGGAAAGTCGCATGAAACAAAGTTATCTGCCCGAAGCCCACACCGACTTCATATTGGCGGTGGTCGGGGAAGAATTGGGGTATGTCGGGATGATTTGTGTTATTGCTGCATACATCGCTTTCGGCTATTTCGGAATCAAAATCGCCCTTAACAGCCGCTCCCGTTTCGGCATGCTTTTAGCTCAAACTATCACCCTTATCATTGTCTTGCAGGCGGCAATCAATATCGGAGTAGTTTCCGGCGGATTACCCACCAAAGGTATTTCAGCTCCGCTGATAAGTTACGGCGGCAGCAATTTGCTGATGAATATGGTTATGGTAGGGTTATTGATAAGTGTAGGTTTGGAGAATGTCCCGGGGCTGACCGACAACTGGCCCTTAAGAAAACGCAAGTAATCTTGCGGGAAATCTCGAGCCTTGCTTGTCGCGGCGTAGTATAACGAAGCCGGACTGCGATGCTCGCTCGGCCTGTTTCATCCGACCAGTCCGACTTGTCCGACCAGTCCGACCAGTCCGATCTTATCCGGTTATCTTTTCCACCGGAGATTCCGGTGGTAGTTGTATACACCCAGAGCTATGGATTGGGCTAATTTTTCCTGATATGCTGCGGAACCGAGTTTGCTTTCCTCATTACGGTTGGAAATAAATCCACATTCCACCAGAATCGACGGACAGCGGGTTTCCCGCAATACCACAAATCTTGCCCGCTTTACCCCACGGTCTATGGTGCGGGTGGTTCTTACCAGCATATTCTGCACATTCCATGCCAGCGACATCGAATTGTTGAGCGCATTGTTGCCCGGATAGGCATTGTATTGAACTTGTTTTGAGCCGCTGGAAGGTGAGCCCGGGGCGGTCAGTGCAAAGGTTTCTATACCGTAAACGGAACGGTTTTTGGCAGCGTTCATGTGGATAGAAATAAACAAATCAGCTTTGATATAGTTCGATGCTTTTGCCCGGTCAGAGAGTTCAAGTTTCCGGTCATTTACCCGGGTCATCAGCACCCGGTACCCCATCTTGCTCAAAATACGGTGCAATCTTTTTGCCACTTGCAAAGTCAATGCTTTTTCTGTATAACGCACTCCGGCTGCCCCACGGTCGTTGCCGCCATGTCCCGGGTCTATGAGAATAGTTTTTACCCCGATCGGCTGTAAGCTGCTACGATTGAGCAGTACTTGTACATGGTTGAAAAAATCAGCACTGCTTATATAAAGCTCGCCGTAATGGACCATCGGCACAAAATCGTAATTCAGAATGATGTAATTGAAACTGCCATAGCGTTTGTTGGGGGTAAAAACCATCCTTCCGGCGGTGCCGTACATTTCGTAATAGTTGCCGATTTTTCGTAATTTCATACGGTAATACCGGGCAATATCATACGCCCGGTAATATTTGCGGCCACTGATAAAACGGTAAGTAAAACCGCTTCTGTCTTTAGCTGCATAAACTTGCGGCAAAGCAAAACTGCCAAGATTGACCAGTAAAACCAGTAATGCGATTATTATAAAACGGATTTTCGGGTCAACGGCCATGCTTGGAACCTTTACTTTCAGAGTTTTTATTCATACTGCGTAAGGTTATTGCCCCACTGTAATCTTCCAGCGGGGGGTACATCGCATCCAGATTTTTACCGATATGCGCCGTTTCCGACAATGCCCCGAACAGATGTGCGCGGGCAGCTGTCAGCGCATTGCGCCAGTTGTTGCCGGCGGCGATCATAGCGGTAATTCCGCTGGTGAGGGTACAGCCGCTGCCGTGACCGGTATACTCTTCCAGATCGGTAATTGGCGGTGCTGCAAGCAAATAAGGCTGTTTATCAAGCACTGCAATATCACAAACTTTGCCGCCGGAACCGGCGTGAGCGGTCTTTAGCAGAATATTGCACTTATAACTTTCGGCAAGGCTGGAGGCACATTCTGCGTAATCTTTTTCATTTTTCAAACTGCGGTCGGTCAGATATTCAGCTTCCGGTATGTTCAACACTATCAAATCCGCCAACGGCAGGAGTTCTTTCTGTACTGCTGCCAAAGCTGAAGCATCCAGCAGTTTTTCCCCATTGCCGGCGATCATCATCGGGTCAACGATCAGGGGCATGGAGTGTTTTTTCAATACTTCTGCAACCGTTTTAACGATCTTATCGTTGGCAAGCATACCGGTTTTTACTGCTTTTACTGCTATGGCAGAAAAAACACTTTCCAATTGTGCTTTTACCAATTTTTCATCCACAGCAGAACATGCTGTCATCTGCTTGGGGTGTTGCGCTGTCACTGCGGTTACAACCGAACAACCGTAAACGCCCGCAGCATTGAATGTGCGTAAATCAGCCTGGATACCGGAGCCGCCGCAGGGGTCGCTTGCAGCAATACTCAATGCCGCCGGATAGAATTCTTCCTGAGTGTTTTTCACTTTTCTGCCTTTCGTTTTCTACATTAGACAATATAACATGAAATGATCAAAAAACTAATCAGCTTTTACGCTTTTTAATAAAAAAATTTGCTTTTCTTGCTAACTTGTGAAATATTATTAAAAGTTAAGCTGTTGTTCAGGTAAAACATGAAAATATTGATTTTTATATTTGCGTTTATTTTTTTACTGATTTCCGATTGTCCGGGAGATGATAATGTATTGAATATTACTTCCGGCGGCAATTTTTCTGTGGCAATAAGCGATGGTGCCGGGCATTATGCGCCGGTGTTGGATTTTTTCCGCCGTTTTGAACGCATTGTCAGGCGATTCGGGCGCATTGAAGACAGTTCAGCAGCACGGCAGCTTTTGATAGTTCTGGATGAAAAGATGCTTTCCGGCAGCTGTAAATTTGAACATTCCCGCCAGTACCGCAAACAGGTTCTTAAAGTGCCGGTCGATTACCGGAGTTTGCTCAACGATCCTGTCAGTGGCAGAGTGCTGGCTTCGGCGTTGGTTCAAAGCAGATTGGGTAATTTGCCGCAGGAACCGCTGCCGGAGGCTGCATGCTGGATCGCCGACGGTTTGTGGGCGGAGTTTGTGCATCGGGAAAATACCGGCAATCAGTTTGTGCGTTTTACCTGGCTGCCGAATTTGCGGAATATTGTGGAAAACGGCGGGAGAATACAGCTTGCGCCGCAGACTTTAACGCCGCCGGAAAATATCCGGACAGATTCTGCGGAGTGGGTTTTTTATTGCGAAAAAGCCCGTTTGATGCTGGAAGTTTCCCAGGCATGCAGTGATTCCCGCAGCAATCTGCTGAAAGATTACTGTTTTTTACTGTTTGGTAAGCTGCTTACAAGTGATGAGTGTTTTGAGCAGACATTTTCCGTTGCAGCCAAGCGTAAGCTTTTTACCGGACTTACCCCGGCAGAGATCGTGCCTGCCGATGAAAAAGCAGCTGGCAGAGCCGCATTGGACCGCCTGACTTTAAAGTCGCTTTATTCGCAATATGTGCCGATATCTCCGGTGGCGGCAAGCCGGATTTTTGAAAAGATATGCAAGATAACTTTCAAGTCGGGAAACAACAACTTGGAAACTGCTGCAAGTATTACTGATCTGCCCCGGCTGGTGGAAAAATATACCAGCAGTGTTCCATTGCCCCGTATAAAGATTTTTGAACTCAACGAACTTACAGCAATAGCTCCGGCGCAGTTGCGCAGCGATTTTTATCAGTTGGCGTTCCATTTGTCGCAAATTGGGTCGGAAGCACCGGAAAATATCAGCAGACAGATGAAAAAAACGATAGAAAATATCAGGCACAAACTGCGCTCTCTTGAGCGTGTTGATGCAATTTTGGGTACTATGGAAAAATCATTTTTACCGCTTGGCTATGAACAGCGTTTTTTTATGAATGACAATCTGCGGCAAGCGCCGTTACCGCAGAATATCAAAAGCTTTATCGATACTGTTGAGCGGTCACTTCAGCGTTGAAACACTCTTAATTCGTTTCTTCGATAACCTTCATTTTTGTCCATTTGCCGCCCCGGTACCGCTGGTAGCAGAGCCAGCCGAAGAGCAGGATATACGCTGAAAGCGTCCCCCAGAGCCACCACACCGAACAGCCTGCCCAGCGCATTATTACGCAGGGAATGGCAAAAAATCCCCACGCCATGACCGTAGTTAGATACATGATATATTTGGTATCTCCGGCACCCCGGACGGCGTTGCTGTAAACCAATACCAGTCCATCACCGAACAAGTATGCCGCTACAAAAATAAGCATGATTCTTGCCAGACGCATAACTTCAACTTGCGCCGCATCTCCGGCCCGGACAAAAGGCGAAAGCACCACATCCGGAAATCCGGCAAACAACACCATCATAATAGTCATGTAAATCAGCATGATCGTCCGGGCACTGCGGACAGATTTTTTAGCGTGGGGTATGTCATTGGCACCGATACATTGTCCCACCAGAATACTGGCGGTCATCCCGATACCCATGATGGGACAGAAGGAGAGGTTGTTGATGCCGAAGACAATACTGCTGGCTTCCTGCACCTGCACGCCGTACAGCGACAGAGTTATCACAAACACATTGAACGCCGCCAGATCGCTCATAAGCTGTATGCCGTTGGGCGAACTGTATTTGATCATGCGTTTGAACATCTCCCAATCAACGATATTGGAACAGGTGTTGTAGTGTTTCCGGGCGCTTTTCAAGCCGAAAAATCCGATGGCGTAAATGATCAATCCGCCCGCTGCCGCCAGCACTGTACCCAATGCCGCCCCGGCAGTTCCCATTTCCGGGAAACCCCATTTGCCATAAATAAAAACATAGTTCAGTGGCAAATTCAGCAGCGTTACCAGTATGGAAACCAGCAAAACCATCATGGTCTTGCCCCGCCCGCTCCAGAAGCAGGAGAGTGCCTGCTGTAAAAGGAATACACCCGCTCCCAGCGCCAGCCAGGTAAAGTAGATATTTTCCTGCTTTTCCACTTCCGGCTCATGGTTTAAAGCTCCGAACAAATAAGGTATCCACAAACAGCAGCTTGCCATAAACAGTGCTCCCAACAGGGCAAGGAAGATACCCTGCCAGACGGCGGTTCCCACTCTTTTATTCTGATTGGCACCGCTGTATTGAGCTACAAAAGTGCTGGCGTAACCCACCGCCCCCACAAAAAAGCATTGCAGCGTAAAACTGGTAAGCCCGCTGGTCAACGCCGCCGCCGCACTGGATTGAGAGTAACGCGTAAGCATGAGCCGGTCCATAAACATATTCACCGCGTGGCAGGAACTGGATAAAATCAACGGCAAAGCCACCCGCAAAACATTGAGTATGCTGCCATCGTTGGTCAAAAAATCGCTTTTATAAAGTTTCATATTATCATACAGTAAAGCAACCCGGAAAGAGAAAAACTCTTGCCGGGTTTAACTTGTTTTTTTTGTTTGCAATCAGTAAATGAAGAGCATTTCCCGGTATTTGGGCAGCGGCCAGCGGCTGTCGGCAACGATGGATTCCAGTGAATCGACTGTATTGCGCATTTCAGACAAGGTCGGCAGAATATCACTGCCGTCACCGTTGAGTGCCGCAGTCAACCGTTCTGCCAAATCATCGAGCTTATCCAAGCCAGCGCCCAGTTTTTCGGCAGTGTTGCGCAAGCCTCTGGTGCCGGAGCGGACAACTGCACTGTCGGCAGCGTTGAGTGCCTTGAGCGTTTCGTTGAATTCGGCGGTGACCGCCGGAACGATCATACTCTGCACGATCTCCAATGCCACCTGACCTTCGATGCAGATCTTGCGGCGGTATTCTTCGCCGAAGATCTCGTGGCGGGATTCCATTTCTTTAGCGGTAAATACACCGTGGCGGGCAAAGAGTTCCACATTTTTCGGGTTGGAAAATGCTTCCAAGGCTTCCAGAGTGCTTTCCGCATTGGGCAGCCCCCGTTTGGCAGCTTCTTTCCGCCAGCTGGCAGTATAATTGTCGCCATTAAAGATCACCCGCTTGTGGGTCTTGATGATCTTCTGCAAAAGCTTCTGCAATTTTACATTGAAATCGTCTTTGCCGAAAGTTTCCAATTCAGCGGCGATCTTGTCCAGCGAATCAGCTACAATGGTGTTGAGGATCATCATTGGCCCGGCACAGCACTGGCTGGAACCGGGGGCACGGAACTCAAACTTGTTGCCGGTAAAAGCAAACGGACTGGTACGGTTGCGGTCAGTGGCATCCAGCGGCAGCTGGGGGAGAGTATCCACGCCGATTTGCATTTTGCCGACTTTCCGTCCGGTACCGGCAGTGCCTTTTTCCAGCTGTTCAATAACTTCGTTGAGCTGGTCGCCGACATAGATGGAGATAATTGCCGGAGGTGCTTCGTTAGCTCCCAAACGGTGATCGTTACCCGCACCGGCAACCGTGGCACGCAATATATCGCTATGCAGGTCAACAGCTTGGATTATGCCGCAAAGCACCGTCAAAAAGATAGCATTTTCTTCGGGATTTTTGCCCGGTTTCAACAATTTGAGGTTGCCGTAATTGACGCTCCAGTTATTGTGTTTACCTGAACCGTTGACCCCGGCAAAGGGTTTTTCGTGCAAAAGGCAGACCAGCGAATGGCGGTCGGCTACCTGCCGCAAAACTTCCATGACCAGCATGTTGTGGTCAACGGCAAGATTGACTTTCTCAAAGATAGGCGCCAATTCAAACTGTGCAGGTGCCCCTTCGTTATGGCGGGTCTTGGCAGGAATACCCAGCTTCCAGAGTTCCTGTTCAACTTCGGTCATAAAGCTCAAGACCCGGCTTTTGATGGAACCAAAATAGTGGTCTTCCAGCTGCTGATGTTTTGCTGGCGGGGCACCGAAAAGCGTCCGCCCGGTCTGGAGAAGGTCGGGGCGGTGCAGATAAAAGTGCTTGTCAATCAGGAAGTATTCCTGTTCGGCACCCAGAGTTATATCCACATATTCATCCTGCAAACCAAAACACTTCATCAAACGCTTGACCGCCTTGCTCAATGCCTGATTGGAACGCAAAAGCGGAGTCTTTTTATCCAGCGTTTCTCCAGTGTAGCTGCAAAACGCCGTAGGAATACAGAGCGTTGCACCGTTGCTGTGGCGTTTGATGAAAGCCGGACTGGTGGGGTCCCAGGCGGTATAACCGCGGGCTTCAAAGGTACTGCGTAATCCGCCGGAGGGAAAGCTGGAGGCATCCGGTTCGCTCATAATGAGGTTTTTACCGGAAAAGGACATGATTGCCTGCCCTTTTTCGATTTCCAGAAAAGAGTCGTGCTTTTCGGCAGTGGAGCCGTTCAAAGGCAGGAACCAGTGAGTAAAGTGGGTTGCCCCCCGATCCATCGCCCAGTGTTTCATGGCATGTGCCACATCGGCGGCGATGGCCGGATCGAGGGCAGCACCTTCATTGACTGTGGCAAGGAGTTTTGCCGCCACAGCTTCGGATAAATACTTACGCATGGCTTCGGCACCGAAAACATCTTCGCCGAAGTATTTCATATCAACGGGAGAAGCCGCCACTCCCACCGGAGAATGGAGTTTGGCAACTGAATCAATAGCACCGCTGCGGAAATTGCTTTTGCTCATAATATGCAATGACCTTTCTTGCAATATACAATATTTCTATACACTTAATATATAATATAACACAAACATTGCACATCGTCAAATATTTTTGAGAGTTGCAGAATAATTTAGCAGATAATTCAATATTGTTTGATTATAAAAAAAATTCCAGCAGGTGCGATAATTACTCTGTTGCTGATAAAATAACCCACTCTCCACCTTTGTCCGGCCCAATACGCTTAATAATGCCTTTGTTTTGAAGTTTCTTCATATTCCATTCAATACCCCGACGGGAAACTCCAAGAAGTTCGCTTAACTGTTTTTGAGATACTTTTGGATTTTCAGCAATAGCAGCTAAAATTTTCTCCACAGTTTTCTCCACAGTTTTCTCCACAGTTTTCTCCACAGTTTTCTCCACAATCGCAGAGAGCTGATAATTCCAATCATTAACAAACTTTTAAGAATCACGATAATTCAATATTATATAACTCTGCGGCAGCTGTTTGCTATGCTCTGGGGTGGAATTGTTTGTGGATTTGTGCCAATCGCTCGTTTTCCACATGGGTATAGATTTCCGTTGTCCGCAAGTCCGAGTGCCCCAGCATCTCCTGGATCACCCGCAAGTCGGCTCCGTTTGCCAATAAATGGCTGGCAAAGCTGTGCCGCAGCATGTGGGGGTAAATATCCCGGTCGATCCCGGCAATGGCTGCTGCTTCTTTTACGATCGCCCATATCCATTCCCGGTTCAGCGGTTTGCCCCGGACTGAAAGAAAAAGTTCAGCAGTATTGGGCCGGTTGGCATCCAACAGTTCCGGTCGGGATTTGGTTATATAAAACTTCAATATCTGCAAGGCGGTTTTACCCACCGGCACGATCCTTACTTTACTGCCTTTGCCGGTGATCCTTAAAGTGGCGTCCTCAAAGTTTACATCCGATACTTTCAAATGTGCCGCCTCCGAAACCCGCAGACCGGAGGCGTAAATCAGTTCCAGTATTGCCCGGTTGCGCTGGGGCAATGGCTCTTTGCTTTGAGCCGGGAATGCTGTCAGCAAAGCGTCTACTTCTTCCGTACTCAAAAATCCCGGCAGATAGCTCCACAATCGGGGGGAACTCATGATCTCCGTGGGGTCGCTCTCTATAACTCCCTCCTGCTGGAGAAAGCGGCAGAAGAGTTTTATGGAAATCAGTTTCCGGGCCAGCGTCGTTGATACTTCAAAGTGATTATCCTGCCGGTCGCCGAGAAAATCCAATATCACTTCCCGGTTTATACTGTTGGCATTGGTTACGCCGTTATTTTCGCAAAAATCGGCAAATCCCCGCAAATCGGTCAGGTAGGCTTGTACGGTATTGACTCCCAGACCCCGCTCCAGAGTCAAAAAAGTTTCAAAAAAATCCAAATTCCTTCTAATCATTTGTGCAAAACTCCTCAAGCGGGTTATATTAAGGCATGTGACATGTAATATAATTGTAAAATAAAAAATAACAAATACAAGGGTCGATTTTTATGAAAAAGGTTCTGATACTGTTGGCTGAAGGTTTTGAAGAGATCGAAGCATTGGGCACTGCCGACATTCTCCGCCGTATGGGCGTGGAAGTGGTACTGGCGGCGATGAAAAAAGAAACCGTTTCCGGCAGCCACAATATTACTGTAACAGCCGATGCAGTTTTTGATAAAGTCGATAAGAATGAGTTCGATGCTGTGGTGCTGCCCGGCGGACTGCCCGGTTCGCTCAATTTGTACAACGATGACCGGGTGATCGACATCCTCCACGAATTTGCTGCCGAAAACAAAGTTACCGCCGCCATTTGTGCCGCACCAATGGTGCTGGATAAAGCCGGACTTTTGGAAAACCGCAAATTCACCATGTATCCGGCGGAAGATCTTTATAAGTATTTGCGGGATAACAAACGGCCCGAAAGTGATATGTTTGTTGCCGACGGCAAAGTCATTACCGGCAAAGGCCCCGGAGCAACTGCGTATTTTGCTGCCGCTGTTGCCGGAGCATTGGATGTATCGCAGGAAACCATCAAAAATGTGCTTGACGGCATGTTTGTAAAGTAATTTGTGGAGAAATACATAATATGTCTTTTACCATAAAAGCCAAATCTTCCACCTGCCGTGCCCGGCGTGGTACATTAGTTACCGCTCACGGCGTTGTGGAAACTCCGATATTTATGCCCGTAGGCACCCGGGGCACTGTTAAAGCCATGACTCCCCGTGGTTTGGAAGAGCTGGGTGCGGAAATCATTCTGGGCAACACCTATCACCTCTTTTTGCGGCCGGGCATGGAAATCATCCGCATGGCAGGCGGCTTGCACGAATTTGCCAACTGGCACAAACCCATATTGACCGACTCCGGCGGGTTTCAGGTGTTCAGTCTGGCGGGATTGCGGAAAATCGAAAAAGATGGCGTAAGGTTCGCTTCCCATATCGACGGAACGAGGTTTTTTCTGGGGCCGGTGGAGTCCATGCAAATACAGCGTACTCTCAACAGCGATATAGTTATGGCGTTTGACGAGTGTACCCCGTTCCCCTGTACCTATGAACAGGCGGAAAAATCCCTTGCCATCACGCACCGCTGGGAGAAAATGAGCTTTGAACAGCCCCTGAATCCCGGTCAGCTGCGGTTCGGTATCGTGCAAGGCTCGGTTTACAAAGATTTGCGTATCGAATCGGCACGCACGCTGGGTGCCATCGATTTTGACGGTTACAGCATCGGCGGGCTTTCCGTAGGTGAACCCGAAGAGATGATGTTCGAGTGTCTGGATTGGACAGTTCCGGAACTGCCGGAAAACAAACCCCACTACCTTATGGGTGTCGGCACTCCCAAGCAGATCGTGGAAGGTGTTGCCCGGGGGATAGATATGTTTGACTGCGTAATGCCTACCCGTCTTGCCCGGCACGGCAGTGCTTTTGTGGGCAACGGGCAAACCATCCCGGTCAAAGCGGGGCGTTACGCCAAAGATTTTACGCCGCTGGAAGAAGGCTGCGACTGCTACTGCTGCAAGAACTTCACCAAAGCCTATATCCGCCATTTGATGAATGTAGGCGAAATACTGGGTATGCAGTTGGTAACGATCCACAATATAGCCTACTTCATGCGGCTCATCAAACGGATCCGTACTGCCATTGAAACTGATACATACGAAGAGTTGCGTAAGGAATTTGCCTGATATGAAAAAGTCTGCCGGAATATTTGCTCTGCTGTTGTCGGTTTGGAGCTTGCTTGCTCAAGTTCCGGAATCCGCCATGCTCAAGGTGTTTGCCGCTGCGCACCGGTGCAAACCCAAAGAAAATGTGCTGATTTCCCCGTGGGGAATACAGCAGTGTTTCGGTATGCTGGCGTTGAGCAGGGGCGGGAAGAGTTCCGCTGAATTGGATAAAATCCTGAACTTGAACGACCAGACAGCTATTGAACTGCAAAAGGCAAGAGTTTCGTTGCAGGCAAGCAAAAAGTTCAACAGCTTCAACGGCATATTTTTCAATAAAAAATATACTCTGGAAAAGAGCTTTATCGACCGCAGCAGTCAGCTTTACGGCAGCAAACTCTATCCGGCAGACTTCACCCGGCAAACTGAATGTGCAAACTTGCTCAATGCCATAATCAAGCGTGAAAGTTCCAACATGTTTGAAAAGGTTTTCAAGCCCGAAGATTTGACTGGCGACCCGGCAATGATACTCTTTAATGTATTGCATTTCAAAGATCGCTGGCAGAATACATTTAAGTCTTATATGACCCGGAAAGAACGGTTCACTATACCGTCGGACGGATTTGAGAAGTTGAGCCATATAAAAGTTGACATGATGAACGACAGCCGTTATTTACCCTACTACAACGACGGCAAAGTCCATGGTGTGATCCTTGATTATGCCGAAAGCCGCTATAAAATGCTGGTGTTGACTACGGTAAATACGCTGGATAAAGTGGATGCAGCGGTCAACCTTCTGGAAAAGCAGGGTATAAAATATATTGAAAAGAAGAGTTCCAGTCAAAATAAAACCAGAATCAAGCTGCCCAAGTTGAATTTATCGACAGAAACTGACTTGAAAGAGCTTTTCGGCAAGCTGAATGTAACCAATCTCTTTCATCCGCAAAATGGCGATTTGAGCAATATAGCCGCTAAACAGCTGCTTTATGTGGATAAAGCCAAACAGCTGGTCAAGCTCAAACTGGATGAAAACGGTTCCGAAGTTGCGGCAGTTACTTACGCAATGGTCAAAGCCGCCGGAGCTTTGCCGCAGAAAATCAAATATAACTGTTTTTACGCCGACCACCCCTTTGTGCTGGTTTTGTTCGACTCAACCACCCGGGCGATGATCCTTGCCGGAATTGTGGTGGAACCCCGTTGAAAAATATTTGTATTTTGTTGCAATCAAACATATATTAAACTGCTTCTATCAAACAATTTTACAGAAAGGTGTTGCTATGAAGAAGTTCTCTTTGCTGGTGCTGGCGGTGTTGTCCTGCTTTGCGGCTGCGGCATTTCCCGGTTTGAATGTTCCTACTAATGCGTTGATCGCTGCTAAAAACCGGGGCGGTCAGCAGGATTCCATAAACAATCTGCGGCAGATCTTTACCGGGATCAATATGTATATAGCTGCCAACGATGATATGCTGCCGGCGGATTTTTCAGCATTGGCAAGCTATGTGGGGGGAGGGCGGATTTTTGTTGCCGCCTTCGATAAAAAGAGTAAGCCTGCTTCCGGCAATGAAATCAAACCGGCTAACAGCTCTTTTGCCTATGTGGGGAATCTGGGGAGAATAAATGCTTTGCGTAATGCCGCCGCTACGCCGCTTGCTTTTGAAAAACCGTGGCTGCTGCCACCCAGTATGAGTTCAATAGTGGTGCTTTTTGCCGATGGGCATGTAGAGCGCATCCAGCTGCCGGCAAACACACCCAAAACCTGCCGGGGCGTGGTGCGTTTTCTTGCTAAAAAACTTACAGACAAAAATCTGAAAGCCAAGCTCAATAAAAACGCCGCCGCCGAAGATAAAGCCAAAAAGTAAGCAGAATAAGCCTGCAAAAAACAGCTGTTGCAAAACAACATAAATTTGTTTGCAACAGCTGTTTTGTTTTACATAGTTGTTTATTTGCTTTTGACTTCCACGATCTTTACATCGTCGATCCAAACCGTGCCGGTGGCCCCATTTAAGTAGAACCGCATATATGCCCGGTGCGGATTATTGGTTTTGGCGGTGGTCTTGAAGCGGTATTTCAAGCGTGTCCAGTTGCTGGTTCCCAACAGAGAATTTTTGGGAAACCAGGCGTTTTTTTCCACATTTACATTGATTCTGAATCCACCGTTACTGCTTTTGGCGTTGCGTTTGATCTCTTTATACTTTACCAGACAGCTCAATTCGTATTCGGTATTGGGTTTGAGCTGGCTCAAGTATTGGGTGAAATAGAGCAGTGCAGGATTGCCGTTGACCATTTTCATACTTGCCGGATAACTGAAAAACTCTTTGCTGTCCTGCTTGATACTTTGATCAGCCAGCAGTTTCTGATTGTGGAACCACTTGCCCAGCCAGCGCCCCCGTTGGGGAGCGGAAAAATTGCCATCATTAATGAAACTGGCTGCATTTTCTCCGGATTTTTTGAGTTTGCCAAAGTTTTCCAAGTCGTTGAAACGCTTGGCAAAGGGGCTCCATATATAGAGCTGGTTGTAATCCTTTTTGATGTTGAGGATGCGGTTGCGGGTAAAGTTGAATTTTGCTTTGTTCAGGTCAAAGTCTTTAAGCTGTTTGAAGGGGATGCTCAACGCCGCCCGGAAACCATTTTTCGTGCGGGTAACATTGGTGTATACTCCAGCCGGGATAGTTCCGACTTTTCTGGCGTGGCTGTCCTGGAGTTCCGATTTGTGAATGGTCAGAGAGTTTTGAGCATTGAGTATGAATTGGTAGAAGTTTTTGTTGTCACCATTGGGGTTGATAAAGACTTCCACACTGCTGTCCTGCCAGGTGTTGGGATCGTTTCGCTGGCGTTTGCTGGCATTGATCCGGTCAAAGTCCGGCTCTTCACATTCAAAAACTATCCGCAAACTGTTGTTGCCGGTGGAAACGGTTACTTTAGTTGAAACATGTTCGCTGCTTTCCGAATATTTGGCAAAAAACTTGAATGCTCCCAAATAAAACGGCTTGTTGAGTTCAAAACCGAAATCACCTAAGGCATCGGTCATTTCAATATATTTTTTCCGGGCTTGGGTAAGCGGTTCCAGCCACTCCCGCCGGAAAAGTTTTACACGGGCATTGGCCATACGGTCACCGGCAGTGAGCTTTTCGGCTTCGTCAAAACGCCGGCGGAAGTTTTCAATGGTTCCGGCAGAATACACTTCGCCCCAGAGTTCGCTTTCCGGCGGTACACTGATGAGCGGTCCGCGGGCGGTTTCCGCCTGTTTTGCCACTACACGGGAGAGCCAGAGTTTTTCAAAATCATCAAATATCGTACCCATGAGCTGTGCGGCTTTGCCGAACATGAGTTTGTGGTGTTCTTCGATAAGTGCGTCGGTATCGACTTTATTATCCCACGCCAGTTTACCGTAAAGGTAGTACATGAGGTAGTTATTTATATAGCGGTCGGTTTCGCTTTCCAGATAAGCTCCGCGGATATTCAGCGGCATCAATGATTTGTAATAAAGAGCCATCGCCTTATGTGTCGGCGCTGGTATATCCGGCAGATTTGTACCGCAGGAATTGTTTTTGCCTACATAGTTCCAGAGATAGATCCGGTTGGGGGCAACCTTTTTCGACCATGCGGCGATTTCGGCATAATCTCTTTTCTGTCCGGCGGGGTTGTATTGCCCCCAGGGACCGATTTCGGCAACCATTACCGATACATTATCAGGTATTTCCACCGTTTTCGGCACTGCCCGGTACGGGCGGTATGCCATCTGGGTGACTTTGCCGGGGACGCCTTCTTTTTTCAGGCGGTTGGCAATATCGACAGTAAACTGCCACATGAATTCAGTGGCATAGTTTACGCCGGTACCGAATTTTTTGGCACACTTTTCGCAGCGGCAGCGGTAGTAGCTGTCCTGCGGCATGATGTTGAAATAACCTTTCTGACAGGCGGAAGGATCCCAACCGTGCTTGCCGGTGTGCAAAGTCAGCACGCCGCGTTTGGCTGGCTTTTCGCCCAGCAGAAAGCTTTTGGCATCCTGATAAATTTCTTCTACAACATTGCTGGAATAGCAGATACTGCCGGGGTGGGGCAGATTTTCGGAGTTGTGCCGCTGACCGTTATCCATCAAAGCAAAGTATTCCGGATTGGTCTTGCCGAAGCGTTGGATATAGCAGTAACGGGCCAAGCCGTGGCAGTTCGGCTCCATAAAAGTTTCCATACGGTAACGGTAAAAAGCCAGATTTTTTTCTTCATTACGGTAATCGTTGGGGGCGGTTTTGAGCCAGGCTCCGTTAACCATGCGTCTTTGAGTGTATTTGCTGCGGCTGCGGTATTTATTGTAACGCTCCAGCGAAGCAGGGCTTTTGGGCAAATCCATCCATTCACCCCGGTACATGCTGTAACGGCGGAAATCGTAATCCGGGAAATCAAAAATTTCCAACTGCGGAACTTTTATTGCAGATGTTTTGGGGATAATGGTGCCCAGTTCGCCGGGGAAATAAAAACGCACTCCGGCAAAGCGTTCCAGAAAGTCGTAAACGCCAAACAAAGTGGCACGCTCATAATATTGGTTCCAGATGGTATATTGCAGTTGTTTTTCCGGGAATGCGGTTGCCGAGTCGATACCGCCAATGTAAATGCCGTCGCCGTAAGTTACGATATAAAACGCATCGCGGAAGAGTTTTTTCTCATCAAACTTGCACTCTTTGGCAAATTCTTTACCGATAAAGAAATGTTTTTTACCGGCTGTGGGGGTGGTTACGATGTTGATGTTAGATGAAAGTATGTCATCCAGAAATGTTTTCAGTTCTCCGGCGGCAAAACGCACAACTTTATTGGCGTTGGCATCCACCACGATTTCTGTATTGTTTTTATCGAGCGAAAAAGCAATGTTTTTGCCGATGTAGATGCTTTTTTCAGCCGCTGATACGCTCAATGCTGCCAGCAGTGAAAAGATACACAATGCGATTTGTAAGATTTTTTTCATAATTTTTTATATCCTTATCTTTTTAAAAATTGCCGCCTTTGAAAATAATATTGGTACTGCCTTTGTAAGCTTCTACCGGGACAGCTTCAACATGACCGTCTGCCATCAGTACATTTGCCAGCTTGCCGTGGCGGTAGCGGACACCGTTGGTTTCCACTACACTGTCTTTAAATGGATAAACGGATGAATCGAAAAGCCGGGTGGTGTTGGGATAAGTTACACCACTGCCGAAACGGGAGCTGTCGGCAAAATAGAGCGTTTTGGTCGGATCGTAAAGCGAACTGAATTTTTGCTTGAACTTTACTGATGTTGATGTTGTGGTCTGGTCGCAGGCTGCATATTTATTTTGACCGAAACTGAAAATAAAATTATCCGGGTCGCCCATCCGTTCAGCATCGCTGGGGCAGGTGAAAAACGACATTGCCTGATTTTTGCTCCACTTTTCGCCATTGGTTATGTAGCTTTCCATAGCAATGTAAAAATATTTTTTATCAATGGTAGGCGGAAAGTAATCTTCGTGATCGCCGGCGTACATCAAAGCATAAAGCCCGATCTGACGCAGACTGTTGGTACAGTTGGATGCCCGTGCCCGTTCCCGTGCCGCCGAGAGTGCCGGCAGCAGCATAGCTGCCAGAATGGCAATAATGGCTATTACTACCAACAGTTCAATGAGGGTGAATCTTTGAATTGCATACATTTTTTTCATTTTTGCTTTTTCCTCATATTGTTGAAAAACATGGTACATTGTTCAATTTTCCCAATTCAATACCTTGCCGGAGCGCTTCGGCAGCAGCCCAACCGGCTGCTTCGCCTATAGGCACAGCATTGCCGGTTACCCGGTAGCTGGCATGCATGAAAAAATCTCCGGAGATACAGCGGCCTGCCAGCAGCAGATTGTCTATATCAAAGCTTTGCAGCGCTTTGAACGGTATGCCGTAGCCTGATTGAGTTACCACAGGGCGACTGCTTATGACCGAGGTGCATTTCCGGGGATCTGGCGCATGTATATCTATGCAGAATTGAGGTATGCAAACGGTTTGTTCCGGGTAACTCTCCATATTGAGTTCATTGATCGTCACTGCGGCTTTGCCTTTGACTCGCCGGGCTTCCCGGATCCCCAGATTGGCGGCGGTTGCCAGTAAAACAGTGTTTTCCCAGCCGGGGAGTTTTTTCAACAGTTCGATTTGCCGGTAGATTTCCGCTCTTCCGGTGATCGCTGCCTGTGAAACTGACTTGCTGTCAAAAGGATCGACACTGTAAGCGTGATGGCTCATCAGCCCCACGATCCCGCCGCCGAAGTGGAATAGCGAAGGGTTAGTGTAACTGGGTGTGATCCCGGCAGTTTGCAGCACTTGCAGAAAATTATCTTTACCATTGGGCGAGGTAACAAAAAAATCTTTGTGCATTTCTGGATCGACCCCGCCCAACAGAGCGGTCAACGATGCCGGTTGAGCCATTTTTTCTGCATTGCCGTATTCAAATTCGCAGCCTGCTGCTGATGCCAGATTGCCGTCGCCGGTAGCATCGATAAATATTTTTGCCTGCCACGCTTCACGCCCGGAACGGCTTTCGGTTACGACATATTCTATACAGCGATCTCGGGTTATTGCATTGCAGACACTTGTTCCGTAAAGGAGAGTTACTCCGGAGTCGATAGCGATTTTTTCCAGCAAAAACTTGATTTCTTCCGGTGGGGCGGTAAAAGTATTGGCTCTGGCAGCATAACCGCCGACCGACTTTAATGTTTCACAAAGTTCCGCCATAATGCCGGTTTTGTTCTGAAAGTCAATGATCCACGGCATCAGACCGGCTGTCCAAATGCCGCCCAGATATTCATTTTTTTCCAGCAAAATAGTTTTTGCACCCTGGCGGGCAGCGCTTACGGCAGCAGCAAAACCGGCGGGGCCGCCTCCGGCAACAAGAACATCGCAACAGCCTGCCAGAGCGATGTTGCGCTCCGGTTCGGTTATAAAACACTGACTTGGAAAAGGTTGTTTTTTGCACATGAAAAGTTCTCCATAAATTCTATTCCTGTAAAATATACAATATTCTACTGCAAAAAACAATCCACAAAATAGTTGATTATTATGGATAAAAACGCTGTTTTTAACGATTTTGCAACATTTTCTGGTAGCTGCGCGGCCCCATTCCGAATGTTTTGGAAAAGACCCGCATAAAGTATGCCGGATCCCGGTAGCCTACACTTGCAGCCAGTTCACTGATAGATATTTGCGGAACCGTAGTCAAAAGGTTTACCGCCCGGTTCATACGCTCGGAACGCAAAAGTTCACCGAAGCTTTTACCGCAATACTGTTTGACTGCATGTACGGTGCGGGATTGGGAGAGCGAGAGATGTTTTGCCAGATCTTTCAAAGATATATCCTGCGAAGCATTCTGCAAGATAAAACGCTGGATTATTTCGTTCATGTTCCGGGGGGAGAAATCTTCCTGCATGTTTGATTTTTCCAGTTCCAGCAGGAGAGCGTTGCCGAAAAAC
The DNA here is from genome assembly GCA_045585955.1 of Victivallaceae bacterium. Classification (GTDB taxonomy): domain Bacteria; phylum Verrucomicrobiota; class Lentisphaeria; order Victivallales; family Victivallaceae; genus SIG78. The sequence continues at coordinate 1,889 of JAZMZK010000128.1, read as the reverse complement.
TCCAATGCAGTTATCAGCACTTGGGCATCAACGGAATTTTTTGCCGGTAATTTGCGGTAGTATTTGCGGTGAAACTCCGGCAACGCCTTTACTTCCGGCGGCAAAGTATTGGTTTCATCCCTGAACAAACCGGCAAACAAAAGCAGCATGCTTTGACCGTTGCGGGTTATGGGCACAACCAGTTCCCAAGTGCCTTTCCAGCACTTTTTCCAATAAGGTGAAGGATTTTTCTGACAACGGCTGTGGGGCAAATACATGCACTCCCGGGTACAATCTATCGACCATTGAGGGTGATCGAATCTGCCTTCCCAGCAGTACGGGCAGCGATGCCAGCGGCGTCCGGGTAAAATATGATCACGCATATTCAGCGAAAGCAAGCCCCGCAGATCGTGGATGGTTAAATGTATATTCAGTTGTTTTTCCAGCAAATCGACCTTTTCATGCAAGGCAAGATCTGCGGAACCCACGGTGACATTTTCTTCGACCATAGATGCTGTTTACAGGGTTGAATTTGGGTTATTTATGCTTTTACAATATACAACAAAGCATTTTATTTGGCAAATCATGTAAAAAAAAAGTTGCTTAATATTTGCACTTGTTTCAAAGAGGCACTATATTGCAGCAATGCATTTTGTATTTTTAACAGGATTTTATATAAGGTTATGAAGAACTCAAACCTCGAAAAGGTGCTCGGTAAGTTTCCCGGTTGCCGGATCGCTGTGATCGGCGATCTGATGATCGACAGTTATGTGTGGGGTGTGGTTGAGCGTATTTCTCCGGAAGCTCCGGTTCCGGTCGTTCAAGTTTCCAAAACCAGCTGTTGTCTGGGCGGGGCGGCCAATGTTATGCGCAATATCGTAACTCTGGGCGGTCAGGTCGATGCTTTCGGGCTGGTAGGTAACGACAGTAATGGCGAACTTATCCGGCAGATGCTGCGGGAGTATAAGATCGACCCATCTGGCGTGCTGACCGATTTTGATCGCCCCAGCATCCGCAAAGAACGGGTCATTGCCGGCAGTCAGCAATTATTGCGTATAGATTACGAAAACCCCACCGCCGCCAGCGAAACTCTGCGGCAGGAGTTGGCAAACAAGGTCAAAGCTCATCTGGCAAGCGGTCAGGTGCAGGCTTTGATCATCGAAGATTACGCCAAAGGGCTTTTTTCTGAAGCTATGACTCAGGATTTGATCGATTGTGCCAATAAATACAATATAATAACGGTGCTTGACCCCAATCCGCGTAACCCCATGAAACTTCACGGGCTTACTGCCATGAAACCCAATCGCAGCGAAGCATTCGCAATGGCGGGTGTGCCGCAGACTCCCCAAAAAGGAGATGCCGCAAAAGATGAAAGTTTACAGCATGTAGCCAATATAATTATGAATAATTGGCAGGTCAAACACTTGCTTATATCGCTGGCAGCACAAGGTATGGCGCTCTATAATGCTGACGGCAGCAGTATGGTGATCCCCACCCGGGCCAGAGAGGTGTACGATGTATCCGGTGCCGGAGATACTGTGGTCGCAACCGCAGCATTGGCGTTGGCCGCAGGGTGCGATGCCCGTACAGCAGCAGAACTGGCGAACTATGCAGCCGGAGTGGTGGTCAAACAACTGGGCACTGCCACGGTAAGTGCAGAAGAATTGAGTGCAGCTTTAAAGGAATAGGCTCTGTTCCCAATACGGGTAGGTAGATAAAAATGCAGATATACCTGTGCATTGAGAATTTTTTCAAAATTTGAATGGCATTTATCTTTTTGCGGAGCAAAAAGATAAATGCCGGTAAAAGGTTTGGAAAAAAGGGGTGGAGTTTGAGGAGGGGAAAAAGGACCTTTCCTCAAAAGGTCTTTTTCCCCTCCTCAAGTACCGACCCTTGTTGGGAACATAGCG
>JAZMZK010000127.1:0-3355 GCA_045585955.1 Victivallaceae bacterium | reverse complement strand
CAGCACAGTCAGAAGAAGCTGCTTTCATCTGGTACATACGCGGAGCAGAGCTGGGGGATCCGGATGCTCAACTCAAAGCAGGAGAATGCTACCGTCTTGGCAAAGGCATCACGGCAGATCCGGCAGGAGCAATATACTGGTACCGTCAGGCCGCGCAGCAGGAACATCCGGAAGCACTCCGCCGTCTGGGTGAAGCCTTGCTGTCCGGCTACGGCGTAAAAAAGAATCAGGAAACCGGGATCCGGTTTCTGCAGAAAGCAGCGCAACTTGGTGACAGGGAGGCTCAACAGCTCCTGACCACCGGAGGAAACAGATGATGGAAGAAAAAATTCCCGGTCTGGGAGTCATTATTGTAGCCGGCGGCAGTTCGACCCGGTATGGAACAGAAAATAAATTATTCGCCCTGCTCGGCGGCATTCCGGTATTCATTCACAGTTTAAGGAACTTTGCCCCGCTGGCTGAGCATCTGGTGCTGGTCGTACCGGAATCTGCACGCCATGATTTTGAAATCCGGCTCAAGGAATACCTGCCCGGCACGGCAGTCAAATTGACATCCGGCGGAGCAAACCGGACGGCTTCCGTCAAAAACGGTCTTGCCGCCCTGCCCGGCAGCACCCGGATTGCAGCGATCCATGATGCAGCCCGTCCTCTTGCCGGAGCCAAGTTGCTGCGTAAACTGGCAGAACGGGCGCAAAACCGCAGCTGCGGAGCGATCGCAGCGGAAAAGATGATCGATTCGGTGTGCCGCACGGATACCAATGATGTGATCACAGAAAATGTTCCCCGTGAAGATCTCTGGCGGATCCAGACACCGCAGGTATTCTCATATCAAACAATCTGTTCCGTCTATACCCAACTGGGCGAAACCAGTTTGACAGATGATTCTGCGGCGGCAAGAGCGTGCGGAATCCCGGTTGAAGTGATAAACAATCCGGATCCAAACCTGAAACTTACCACAAAATCAGATCTTGCAATGCTTGAGTTTTTCTATAAAAATGCTTTAATTTGCAAAAAAACAGGAAAAAGCTGAAAAAAACTCGTAAAATTCTTAAAAACCGGCTTGAAAATTTACAAAATCCCCCGTATATTATATAACATAATAACAAGGGCGTATAGCTCAGTTGGTTAGAGCGCCACGTTGACATCGTGGAGGTCATAGATTCGAGTTCTATTACGCCCACCATCCTTCGCTAAAGCTACGGATGGCAAGCCGGAAGGTTTGCTATCCGTAGATTTTTTTTGCTTGCAAAAATAAGCGGAGTGCAACGGAGCGTGCGAAGGATGCCGCGGCGTAATCTGCGAAAGCAGATGAAGACGGGCAATGCGGCACAGCTTTATGGCAAACTCATTCCGATGCTGTTTTCTCAATAGAGAACGACATAGCCTCTCAAAAGCGTGTGTTTGAATAGAAATCTCTGAAAATTCTCTTTGTTTTAAAGGTCGGCGACCTTTATGTATGGCTTTTCATGTAAGATTTTAGAGATAAGTGATCTACAGAAACACACGGCGCAATAGAGAAAAATTCTCAAAAGTTTGCTCCAAATTGAATTTTCCACAATTCCCGACCATTGCCCCAATTATCGAAAATCTGCAATCCACAGTTGTAAACGCCTGCGAAGTATGGTATATTAAACTTGGGCGATTATCAAAAATAATCAGTACGGAGATAGCAATGGATAATGATTTAAATAAAAACAGCAAAAAAACTGCGCTTGTAATATCTTTGAAAATACTGTTTTTCTGCGGCGTTATTGCTGGAGCGATCTTTTTGTGGATGATAGGATTGCTTGTCATCGACTTCGGCAGCGTTAATCCGGTGTCAATGAATATTTTCTGGACGCTCCTTTTGCTTTCTTTGCTGATTTTTATTTATTCTCTGCTCTTCCGTAAAGCCAGAAAAATCTGGAAATGGGCCGGCAGTTCTGCATTGCTCTGTTTGCTTGTCCTTTGCCTTATTCCTGCATACCGCTGGTACACGGTGGAGCGATTTAAACAGTTGAGCGACAATATCAACTGGTACGCTTATGATCCCTGGCGTACTGAAACCAAAGTTGTTGTGGTGGATGCCGCGCCCGAATTCAAGATTTCAAAGGATTTGCCGAAAATGGATGGGGCGTATGCGCTTTATCCGGTTTATTCCGGTGTTGTCCGCGCCCTTTATGACCGCAACGAATTTGAAAAACACTCCCGATGGGAATATTTGGTTACTAACGGTTCGGATATTACCTTTGAAAAGCTGCTGAAAAATGAAGTCGATCTTATTTTCAGCGCCCCGCCATCCAAAAAACAAATCGCCGATGCCCAAGCCAAAGGTTTGAAATATGAGATCACTCCCTTTGCCAAAGAAGCGTTTGTCTTTTTTGTCAACAGTAAAAATCCCATAAAAAATATTACTTCACAACAAATCCGGGATGTTTATGCCGGTAAAATCACCGACTGGTCGCAGATCGATAAGCGTTTGAGCGGAAAAATCAAGCCATTTCAGCGCAATCAGGGCAGTGGCAGCCAGACCATGCTGGAAAAGATCATGGGCAAAACACCAATTATGCCGCCCTTGAAAGAAGACCGCCTTGCCGGTATGGGCGGGATCATCAACGATGTAGCAAATTACCGCAACTATCAGGAAGCGCTCGGCTTTACATTCCGCTATTTTTCAACAGAAATGTTCAAAAACGGCGAAATCAAACTGCTTGCGATCGACGGCATTGCCCCCACCGTGGAAAATATCCGCAACGGTACTTATCCCTTTATTGCCGATTGCTGTATCATCACCGTCAAGCCGCGTAGTAAAAATGTCGGAAAAATTGTAAATTTCCTGTTCTCCCCCGCCGGAAAAGAGCTGATTGAAAAGACAGGTTATGTTGCCATGCCAGGGGAATAATTTTTCTGCCGCAGTTGTAAACGCCGACGGGTGATGGTATATTGCCAATGAGACGGTTGACTTGGTATGGAGGAATGAATATGAAAAATAAACCATTGAAACACTACAAACGAAAAAAATTCTTTTACCGCTTCTTCATGCGGAAATCTCCACGGTCAGGTGCAATGTTCGGGCTGGCGTGGATGAGTATGGGTGTCGCTCTTCTGCCCTTTGTATTGTTTGTGATACTTTCCTTTTTCGGCGGACTTCAACACGGTTGGAAAATTATTGCCATTACTCTATCTTTATTGCTGTTGGCTGCCCCTTTTTATATTTATGGATTTTTGCTTTGTGCTTTTGGAATCTCCGGAATTTACAGAAATATTGTCAAAAAGGAGGTGCTTTGCAATGCCGCCGGAGGTGTCGCGGCATGGTTTCTGCCGCTTCTCGGAGTTATTCTGATTCCGGTTCTGATTTGTAAAAAGAAGTTTTTCG
>JAZMZK010000126.1:0-4143 GCA_045585955.1 Victivallaceae bacterium | reverse complement strand
CTCAAAAGGTCTTTTTCCCCTCCTCAAGTACCGACCCTTGTTGGGAACATAGCGTAAAACAAAGGTAGAAAGATGAAATTTTTCAACTGTAAGAGCGTAGTTTTTGCGTTCGCCGGTCTGCTGGCATTTCCGGCAGTTGCCGACTTGCACATGGAGTCCAGCGACAAAGAGAATGCCGGGTTGAGCTTTCACGCCAACTTCGACTATTCCATGCGTGCCCAGCGGGCAAGCGGAAATGCCAAATTCAAAGTATTCGGCCCCGGCAAAATGCGTTTTGCCCCCGGTTGTATGAATCAGGGGCTGCGGATCGGGGTCGATAAAAATAAAACGCAGTTTTACGCCGATATTGAGGCGGCTAAAAATATTGATACAGCTCAAGGCACCATCAGTTTCTGGGTCAAGCCGGAAAACTGGGATGGCAACAGCCACGGTTTTGCCATGTTTGTCAGCGGAACCCATCAGGACGGCAGCACCTTTTACATTTACAAATACGATGCCAAACGCATGGGTCTTTGTACCGTAGTCAATAAAAAATCCACCTCCAAGTGGTACAATCCACAATCGTGGAAAGCCGGTGAATGGCACCATATAGCTGTGGTCTGGGGCAAAGATTATCAGCGGACTTTCGTGGATGGCAAAGCGGTGGTCACCCAACAGCGTTCACTCTCCACAGCCCCCATAAACAGCTTGAAGCTGGGCACCCGGGGCTGGGGCGGCGATAAGGGTACATCTATTATTGACGAGCTGAAGATCTTCAACCGCCCGCTGAACGCTGACGAGATAGCTAAAGAGTTCTCCCGCTTCGGTAAAGCTCTGGAAAAGAAAAATGTTATGAAGATCACCGCCGGAAAAACTCCGGTCAAAGTCGATGGTGTCATCGGCAAAGATGAGTACGGTTTTGCCGCAACTGGTATGCTCAATATACCCGACAATCCTGCCGTGGAGCAGACTTTTTACTACATAAGCCATTGCGATAAATATATTTATATAGCTACCCAAGCCAAACTCTACGGCGACGGCAAAGCCAAGTGTTTTGAGCGTGACGGCAAACTTTATCTGGAAGATTCCATAGAGATCTGGCTTGCCAACGAAAAACAAGTCAAGCATCAGCTGGTCTTCAACACCGCCGGTACTCTCCACGACAGTCAGGCCTCTACCAAAGCATTGAGCAGCTGGAATTTGAAAGACTACAAGGTCAAAAGCACGGTAAAAAATGGCATCTGGACTCTGGAAACAGCCATCCCCAAAGCTGAATTGGGCGGCAAAGACAAGTGGCTCTTCAATCTCTCCCGCACCTGTTATGTGGATCCGGCAAAGCCATTTTTCACCAATCTGGTGCCCTGCCGGAAAAATATCGGCTACTCGGATATGACCAACTATGCGGAGCTTACGCTCAAAGAAAAAGCACCGGTTTTCCGCATGAAAAATCTGGGCAAACTGCATTTGGGCGAACTGGATCTGGTGGTGGAAACTCCGCTGACGGTCAAGGTTGCCAACGAATCAGCCACCGCCGCCAATTTTGCCGACAATGTGCCGCCGCAAAACGGTACAGTTGCCATCAAACAGAAGCTGCCCATGACCGGCAAACTCTTTATTTCCAGCGATGTTTTCCAGAACAGCTGGAACCGTTCCCAGCTTGCCCCGGTTTCCGTACAGTATATTTATATGGATAAAGCCCGGAAAAATCTCCTGATCGCCACCAAAAATGAGGGCGGCGAAAATGGCGGCACTTTGCGTTTGAGCATGAAAAACCGCCAAACCGGCAAAGTCTACACCAAAGATGTCAAAGTCAAAGGCGAAAACTTTTTCTGGACTGAAACTTTTGATATGACGCCTCTGCCGCCCGGCAGATATGAGTTTGAGGGCAGCTACATCGACCCCAGCGGCAAAAAGAATCCGCCGTTCCCGCAAACTGTGATCAAGCCTGAACCCGGCCCGGCACTCTGGGCAAACAACAAGATCGGCATCACTCCCGGCGAAGTACCGCCCCCGTGGGTGCCGCTGGAAGTAAAGGGCAATTCCGTAAAAAGCATGGTGCAGTATTACGGATGGGAAAAGTCGCTCTTCCCGGCTTCCATGATCGTAAACGGCAAAGAACTCCTTGCCCGCAGTGCAGTTTTAACTGTCAACGGCAAAGCAGTGGAAAATGCAAAAATCAAATGTGTGGAAAAAGCTGCCGACAAGGTGGTATTTGAAGCCGCCGGTTCTGTGGAAAATCTTAATATCAAATGCCTTATCTCTGTAGAGTTTGACGGCATGATGTGGGTAAAGTTGTCTGTTGCCGGTAAAAATGTGCCGGTCAAAAGTATGACTTTGGATATCCCCCTCAAGCCCCAATACGGCGAACAGGTCCATTCCAACGAAATAGATAAACATGTGGGCTCGCCCCGCTTCGGCTACACCGGATTGGTTCGCAACAACTTCTGGAGCAAAAATCTGCTTGACCGCCCCGCTTTCTGGGTGGGCAACGACGATGGCGGTATTTGCTGGTTTGCTGAAAATCTGGTGAACTGGTCGGTGCGGAATGTCAATTATTCCGCCCAGCTGAAAGTCAATAAGCAAGAAGCGTTGATCCGGCTCAACATCATCGACCACCCGGTAAAGATCAACGGCGAACGCCAGATCCAGTTCGGTATGCAGATGACTCCGGTAAAAACTCACGATGCGGCGCCCCGCACCAAACGCCTGACCCACGACTGGGCGTGGAGCGGCGTAACGAAATATTATAATATGTTCGACACCGATCCGGAGTTTTTCAACGAACAGAGCTTTGCTTTTTACCAGAAGCGGGCGGCGACCATCACCGACAGCGACAACCGCTATTTCCTCTATCTGGGCAGCAATGGTGCCGGACCCTTCAACCCCTACTGGGCATGGTACGGGCCGGAATGGACTTCCCGCAAGATCGGCGATTATATCATTGAATACGAACTGCGCAATATAGCCGACCGCAACAGCCGGGTCTGGACTTACGCCTGTTTGAACAGCCGTGACTTCTGCGACTACATGGTCTGGTCGCTGAAAAATGTGATCACAGCCAAAAATATCCGCAACCTTTACTACGATCTGGTCGGCCCCCGCATGTGTGCCAACACCGAACACGGCTGCGGCTGGAAAGATGAAAACGGAACCACTCACCCCACTTACAATGTGCTGGGTGCAAGAGAGTTCCACAAGCGTATGTATATATTTATGAAAAAACATGCTCCCGAAAGCTACCACTTCTACCATGTTACCGGCAACCCGGCAATGCCCGCCGTGAACAGCTTCTGTACCGCAGTGGTGGAAGGCGAATCGTGGTACAATAATCAGGTTCCGGAAAAGGAATCCTACTTCGGCATCGTGGAACCCAGAGAGTTCCGGGTGGCATACTCCGGGCAGAAGTGGGGTTATCACACCATCTTCATACCCCAGCTTGCCCGCTCGGCATACTTCCTCAAGCCCCACCGGCAGCGGCTGTGGAACTCGGCAAATCCCCCCGTGGAGATGCGGCGTGCCATTTACCACATCATCGGTTATTTGTATGTGCATGATGTAATGCCCTGGGAGGGCGGCGGCGGCTTTACCACGCTCTTTGCCGCCAGCTGGAAGAAGCAGAATGAATTCTTCGCCCCGTGGGATAAAAGTGTAAAGTTTATCCCCTACTGGCAGCAGAGCGGCAAGCCCTTTACGGTAAAAGTCAGCGATCCGGCACGGGTTCTGGCATCGGCATACACCAAAGATGGCAAAGCGATGCTGGTGATAATGAACGACACCAATAAAGAGCAAACTGTGGAGATAACCTATCCGGGCAAGAAACTCGTTGATGTATTCAAAGGCGATAAACCTGTGGAAGTCAACGGTTCTTATAAAACAACGATAAGACCGCAGGTGTTCAACTTGTTCTACTTCACTGACAAGTAAAAAGGCTGTTTCAAAACTGTTCAAAAGGCAGCCCTGCTGACTTGAAAGGTGCTCCGGGCAACAAAACGCTCCCGGAGCACCTTTTATATACATATGCTTTGTTCCCGATAAAGGTTGATATGGGAGCCTTGGGGAAGAGGGAAAAACCTTTTTGAGGAAAGGTTCTTTCCCTCTTCCCCAACTTGTCACGGCGTAGCCCGCAGGGCGAAGACGGAACCCCATCACCCTTTTCCAAACCTT
>JAZMZK010000125.1:0-12849 GCA_045585955.1 Victivallaceae bacterium | reverse complement strand
ATTAAAGCGGGGGCTACGCCCCCTTAGAGCGATTTTGCAACTTGTTGCAAAATCGTCCTCAAACGCCGGATGGCTTCGCTCGACTCCGTTCGACCTCGCAGCATGCTGCCTCGGGTTTGCAGGAATTTATCCTGCAAACTGCTCTCACATCCGCTCGCGGGGCTGACCGCCCTTGTTGCTGTTGGCAAACGACATCAACAAGTTTTGCAACAGCCCCAACATTTTGTACGGTAATGTTTCACCGTTTATTACCGTTCCGCTGCCGTCAACCGTACTGCGGGGCTTGCCCCGCCCACTGCCTTCATAAATTCTGCTGTTTGGTGCTGTGCAACAATTCCTCTCCGGTCAAAGTCTATTTTTCCAGACCTTAACCAAGGAGGAACAAATGAACAAAGTCAATCAAAAACTGGGTGCGATGGCACTCACAGCCATCGTAGTCAGTGCCATGATCGGCGGCGGGATCTTCAGTCTGCCGCAGAATATGGCTCAAAGTGCCGGGCTTACCGCCGTGATTTTGGCGTGGATCATTACGGGTATCGGGATATTTTTCCTTGCCAACACCTTCCGGACGCTTTCGGATGTAAAGCCCGATGCGGCGGCGGGTATCTACATGTACGCCCGGCTGGGCTTCGGTAAATTTGCCGGATTCCAGATGGCGTGGGCGTATTATTTAAGCAATGTATTCGGCAATGTGGGCTATGCTGTATTGCTGATGGATGCGTTGAATTACTTTTTCCCCGGCACCTTTACCGGCGGCAATAACTTTGCTTCTATCATCGGCGGATCGGTGGTGATCTGGGTGATGTGTTTTCTGGTTTTGCGGGGCACCCATCAGGCGGCGGCGATCAATGTTATCGGTACGGCTGCCAAACTTCTGCCCATATTGCTTTTTATATTGATAATGATTTTTGCTTTCCGCTGGTCAGTTTTTACTGAAGGCTTTTCCAACACCGCCGCATCCGGAGCCAAACCGCTAGGCGGTATGCTGGGGCAGGTCAAATCCACCATGCTGGTCACACTGTGGGCGTTTATCGGTATTGAGGGGGCGGTAGTTATTTCCGGCAGAGCCCGCAATCAGCACGCTGTGGGTACGGCGACTGTTGCCGGTTTTGCCCTCTGTTTGACCATATATATACTGCTTTCGATATTGCCTTTCGGCAGAATGACCCAAGGTGAACTTGCCGCACTTGCCAATCCCTCCACGGCACCGGTTTTGAGTTCGGTGGTCGGTTCCTGGGGCGGCTGGCTGATGAATCTGGGAGTGATCGTGGCATTGCTCACATCGTGGCTCGCCTTTACCATTATGGTTGTGGAAATACCCTATCAGGCAGCCAAAGACGGCACTTTCCCCAAGATATTTGCCCATGAAAATAAAAACGGTGCGCCGGATGTATCGCTTTTTGTCACCAGTTTTCTGATGCAGCTGGCAATGATCTTTGTCTACTTTGCCAACAATGCGTGGAACACCATGCTTTCCATTACCGCAGTTATGATTTTGCCGCCTTATCTGGCAAGTACCGCTTATTTATGGCAGATTTGTGCTAAAGATAAATACCCCAAAACTGCCATGGTAAGCAAATGTTTTGCTATGGTTTGCGGCGTGGCGGGCACGATTTACGCTTTGTGGATGATCTACGCCGCCGGATTGAACTATCTGGCGATGGCGTTCTGGTTTATGGCGTTGGGCATAATCGTATATTGCAAAGCCCGCAATGAACAGCGTAAAATGCAGGATAAAACCGCCCCCGCCGAACCGTTCTTTACCATGCGGGAAATGATTGCGGCGATCATCATCGTAGTAATCGCTCTGGCGGCACTGGTCTGGCAGACCGACCACGATCCGGCAGCAGAAAAACTCATCCACAAGTGGACACAGAAAATTGATATGTAAGGAGATACGATCATGCTTGAAGCTCTGGAAAATCATCGTATATTGATCGTGGAAGATTCCGCCATCCACCGCAGCGAAATCATGCGTGTGCAGCTCAACCGGCTGGAAAGCGCCTTAAAAAGCCGCCACATGGAAGTTTTGCGTGCCTATTCCTGCAACGACGCTTTGCCGCTGGTCAGCAACGACATGGATTTGGACTGTCTTTTGCTGGCAAGCGATCTTAAAAACGAGAAAAATTGCTGCTCTCCAGGTATGGAGCTTTTGGATAAATTGCAGCATTATCAGAAAAAAGTTCCGGTTTTTCTGCTGGCTGACCGGGAAAAAAGCGGCGATATTTTTTCTCCGGATATGCTCCGTTACTCCAGCGAACTGGTGTGGATCTTTGAGGACAGCCCCGACTTTATTGCCGGAAGAATAGCCTCGGCCGTGGAGCGTTACCGCAGCAATCTCCTGCCGCCATTGATGAAAGCCATCTGGCAATACAACGAACAGCAGCACGAATACTCCTGGGCGGCACCCGGCCATCAGGGTGGTATCGGCTTTACCAAAAGTCCGGCGGGGAAAAAGTTTTTTGATTTTTACGGCGAAAATCTTTTCCGTACCGATACGGGGATCGAACGCTCCAGCATCGGCTCGCTGCTGGATCATACGGGAGCTTTTGCCGAAAGCGAAAAACTTGCCGCCAAAACCTTCGGTGCCGATGTATCATATTCGGTGCTTGCGGGTACTTCCGGCTCCAACCGGACTGTTATGCAGGCGTGTTTATCCCCCGGCAGCGTGGCGATCTGCGACCGCAACTGCCACAAATCCATCGAACAGGGCTTGATCCTTTCCGGAGCCACCCCGGTATATATGATACCCTGCCGCAACTGCTACGGCATCATCGGCCCGGTCCGCCGCAGCGAAATGACGCCCGAAGCGGTTGCCGCAAAAATCAAAACCGCCGGTGAACGCTTCGATGTCAGCAAAGGTGCCGTTTATGCGGTTTTGACCAACTGCACTTATGATGGACTTTGCTACAATGGGATCAAGACCGAAGGCGAATTGAGCAAAAGCTGCGATGTCGTGCATTTTGACGAAGCGTGGTACGCCTACGCAAAGTTCAATAAGATGTACGAAAATTTCCACGCCATGCGGGGCGATCCCCGGCACCACTCCGGAGCGACAGTTTTTGCCACTCACTCCACGCATAAACTTTTGGCGGCACTCTCCCAATCGTCCTACATCCACATCCGGCAGGGGCGGAAGTATATGGAAAGCAACGCTTTCAATCAATCCTACATGCTTCACAGCACCACATCGCCCCTGTACGCCATTGCCGCCTCCAACGATGTGGCAACTGCTATGATGCGGAACAATGGAGCAGCTTTGACTGGCGATGTGATTGCTGAAGCGGTGGATTTCCGGCAGGCATTGGCCAAGCTCTACCGCTCCTACACTGCCCGCAACTCCTGGTTCTTCAAGCCGTGGAACGCTGAACAGGTCACTGATTACAGCACCGGTAATGTTTACGAATTTGCCGATGCGCCCCGGGAACTTTTGTGCAAGGATCAACGCTGCTGGATACTGGAGCCGGGAGCAAAATGGCACGCCTTTGCTGATTTGGAAGATAACTGGGCAATGCTTGACCCCATCAAGGCAAGTATCCTTGCTCCCGGCATGAACAGCGACGGCAAATTTGCCGAAACCGGCGTTCCGGCGGCACTGGTCAGCAGTTACCTTTATTTGCAGGGCATAGTGCCCACCCGGACTACGGATTTCCAGCTGATGTTCCTCTTTTCGCTGGGAATAACCAAAGGCAAGTGGAGCACTTTACTTAATGCGCTGATCAAATTTAAAGAGCTTTACGACCGCAATACTCCGGTAGCGGAAGTTTTGCCCGATGTTGCCGCAGCTTATCCTGAAAGCTACAACTCCATGGGCTTGCACGAGCTGGGCGACCGCATGTTCAATTATCTGAAGCGGGAAGAACCCAACACCAAGCTCAATGCGGCGTTCAGCACGCTGCCGGAAGTGGAGATGCTCCCCCGGGATGCCTTTATGAAGATCGTCAACAACGATGTGGAAATGGTGCCTTGCGAACACCTCTACGGCAGAACCACCGCTTGCGGGATCATACCCTACCCGCCGGGGATACCCATGCTGCTTTCGGGCGAAAACTTCGGCGGGGCACACTGCCCGCGGATAGCTTATCTGAAGAGTCTGCTGGCGTGGAACAAGTTCTTCCCCGGCTTTGAACACATAACCGAAGGCGTGGAAATGAGCAACGGCAATATACATGTGTTGTGCGTAAAAAAATAAATATCGGTCACAATATAAAATCGTCCGGTAAACTTTAGCGGAAGCGGAGAAAACTTTTCATAAATGTTTTTTACCGCTTCCGCTGTTTGCAGTGCAATAACACTGGCAGACAAGCATCTCTGCGGCATTCAGCAATGTTGCGCCCGGAAATTTTTCAATGTTTGGCAACTTTCCAGCGGCGGGGATTTATGTTTTGGGGCTGAAACATCCCCCGGTCTGGCATTGCAGCAAGCATGCTGCTGAAATCAGCCAGCACCAGCTGGTTATTTTCGCAATGGTGCCACTGCCGGTAATCTTCCAGATGCAGGCCCATGCACAAAAGATATTCGTTGTAATTATTGATCCACTCCTGATCTTCCGGGATTTGAGCTGTTTCCGGCATCTTGGGGTAGTAGAGAGTACCATCCGGTGCCAGTGCTGCTACCGGCACATGCGGTACTTGCAGCATGGATAAGTAAAAGGAAAAAAGCATCTGTTCCAGCGCAGCCGAAAAAGCCAGCCGTACCGTGCGGTATTCACCTCTTGCCGCAGCGGCTGGCGAAAATATGTTGCGGCGGAGTTTATCACGCTTGACCAGTAAGGTCGTACCTTCATAATTTACAAATGCGGAAAATTTAGGGTATCCGCTTAAAAACTGTTTCATCCGCCGCTGCCAGTCGTGCTGAAGCACTTCTGCATCGCGTATCAGGCGTTTACAAATCACTTCTCCGGCAAGTTTAGGCGGTATATCGGCTATTTCGTTAAAAAGCTCCAACATAGTTTGGGGCTTGATGGATGCCCGCAGTTCGGTAAGGATTTGCAGCATGGAAGCTTTTTCGCCGATATTGCGTTTTTTGCCCAATGTCACATTGTGCAAATCGACTAATGTAAACTTTTTCTGACTGGGCGAAAAGAGTATATTGCCAAAATGAAAATCCTTGTGATGCAGCGGCGAATTAACGATTTCCCGCAGAAAATCAGCCAATAAATGCAGAAAATCCCCGGAGTTACGCATATCATAAGCCATGCCGTACCAATAGCTTAATACATCAACCGCGTCGTCACACCACGCTTCGGTAACCAACGCCGTGTAATGCCCCGCCCTGCCCCAGCCGAGATGCTTTACTGCCGGAATATTGTTTTGATCAAGTTTACAGTAAGCATTGTATTCTTCTTCAGCAGCAGGGAAAAGAATATCTTTGATGCGGAAACTGCCGCAAACCTTTATAAAGAGGTTTTCAAAGCGGTAAACCGCCCGGCTGTTGGTAGATTTTATACAGAAAAGCTCATCGCTTGAAGCCTCTTTTGCCAGCAATCCGGCAATTTCCGGCTCCAGATGGTGCCAACGCCATTTGCGCAAAGTAAAATCAAATTGCCGGGGATCCATTCTCATAATTCGTTTTTCACCTTGCAAAAAAGAAAATCCACATTCCCGAGAGTGCGTTTCTGCACCTCCAGCAGAGTATTGAGCTTGCTTATTTTCTGAAAAGGCAGCGTAGCTTCGGTAGTATCGGGCATTTCCCATATCACAAGCGAATCACGCCACAACTCCACCAGATCGCTGTTTTCCAGCAATTCTTCCAGATACATTGCTGATTCAGCGTAAGGCGGGTCAAAGAACCATATATCGTGTTTGCCCAGCGCCAGCAATGATCCGGCAATGGCTTTGCGGCGGACGACCCGCATGGGTGCAGTGACTCCGGCCTTGACCATTTTGGCTATATTCTGTTCAATAAGTTTTACATGCAACGCCGCTGCTTCCAGCAGGGTCACTTGTCCGGCTCCCCGGCTGGCGGCTTCCAAACCTATGGCACCGGAACCGGCAAAAATATCGGCAAAACTTTTGCCGGATATATCGCCCAGACTGCTGAACAACGCCTCCCGCCCCCGACCGGAAGTGGGGCGCATGGATCGGTCAGGCGGCGTATCCAGCCAGATGCCCCGTGCCAGACCGGAAATGATCTTCAAAGCCATGAAATACTCTTTCAGGGTTAGTTTTTACAAAAAAATCCATTTTTTATAATATAGCACACATTATAAAGATTTTACAATCTCCATAGAGAGTGTATATTAAGAAAAAACCGGAAAAAGGATGTTTTTATGACTAAAATCAGCGATAAATTGTATTGTGTTAAACTTGTAGACTACACTGCCAACCCGGATTTGACCTTTGAATTGTTGAGTTCGCTGGAAAGTTACTTTATGAGTTACGAAGACCGTGAAAGCGGTGCCATGTATCTGACCGCCTACTCCGAAACTCCGGAAGGTGCGGCTGAACTCAAACGCAAGATCGAAGAAAATATGCCCTTCTGGAGCGATGCGGGGGCGATTTTCAGCGATCCCGAGGAGTTCGAGCTTGCCAAAGAGGAGTGGAGCGAAGTTTGGAAAAAGTATTTCAACATCATCCACATTGCCGACAATCTGGTGATCCGTCCCAGCTGGCTTGAGTATACAGCCCAGCCCGGACAGACGGTGGTCAATATCGACCCGGGCATGAGTTTCGGTACCGGTCAGCATGCCACTACTGCTTACTGCCTGAAAGCTCTGGCACAGAATGCGGGCAAAGCCGAATACAAAAATGTGCTGGATGCCGGTTGCGGTTCGGGTATTCTTGCCATTGCCGCCAAACTTCTGGGCTACGACCCGGTGACGGCTTACGATTACGACCCCGATTGCGTAACTGTTACGCTGGAAAATATGCAGTGCAACGGTTTGACGGGCGATGATATCGAAGTCTTTGCTGCCGATGCCACCACTTACGATGCCCCCCGGGAATTTGACTTTGCCTGTGTAAATATTTTAAGCCCCATACTTTGCGCCCATGCGCCCCGGATTATCTCCTGGGTTCGCCCCGATGGCTTGCTGGCGCTGGCGGGCATCTTGAGTCAGGACTTTGAAGCTTTAAGCAAAACTTTTACCGCCGCCGGAGCTGTGGAGCTTGACCGTTTTACCGAAAAAGAGTGGACCAGCGGACTTTTCCGCCGGGTGAAGTAAGGAGCGTTTTATGCAGATAAATATTGATGTGGAAAAATTGCAAAACCTGCTTAACGAAGCCGTTGCTTCCGGCGAAGAAGCCGATTGTCAGCTGGCGATCTATAAATCCGGCAAATTGGTTGCCGATCTTTGTGTGGGGGAAAAAACTCAAAGCAACACCCTTTTTCCCATATTTTCGGTGGGCAAAGGCGTGACCAGCACTCTGGCACTGATGCTTTACGAAGATGGTTTGCTGGACTTTGAAGCTCCGGTGGTGGAGTATTGGCCCGAATTTGCCCGCCACGGCAAAGAAAAAGTCAAGGTATGGCACATTTTCAGCCACCGGGCAGGCTTGTGGGAGATGCCTTTACTCAAAAATTACGAAGAATTGGGCGACTGGCAAGCGATGATCAAATATATGGAAGATGCAGTTTTTCAGGCAGAACCCGGCGGCAAATGCCGTTATCACGGCTACACGTTCGGTTGGCTGGCTGGCGAAGTGATCGCCCGGACAGGCAAAAAGAGTTTCAACGAGCTTTTACGGGAAAAAATCACCGATCCTTTGCAGATCAGCCGGGAACTCTTTTTCGGTACTGATGCAGAAGCCGAAACCCGGCTGGCAATGCCGGTAATGAGCCGCTTTGCCGATTTTACCGACGGCAGAAACATCTTTACCAACAATCCGGCAATACGCTCCGGCTGCATACCTTCTGCCAACGGCTTTGCCTCGGCTCGTGCCATTGCCAAAGTTTACGCTGCCCTCTCCGGCAATGGCGTTGATGGCATACGCCTTTTGAAAGATGAAACCATCAAGTACGCCACCCAAAGCCGCCGTGCTGACTTCGACCCGCTGCCCAACGATTTGGGAGCATGGGCACATTTCGGTTTAGGGTATGCTCTGGCGGGCTATCCGGAAGATCCCGCTGCCATCTTCGGGCACGGTGGAGCAATGGGAGCCGAAGGGCTTGCCATTCCGGAGTTGGAATTGGGCATGAGCTTTACCAAGAATAAATTCAACACCACCCATCCCATCCATCCAGTGCGTAACCGCATCAGCGAGGCGTTGAATATAAAGGTACGGAATTGGTAAGATGAGAACCCGGAGCCGCAAAATCAAAAACGATCTGAAAAATTCGCCGGAAACCGTCCTTGCCGCGGCAGTGGAAGCATTGACTTATTTGCAGAAAAACTCCTGCGGTCTGGATGATTACCTTGATAATATCAAGGGCGACGCACTTTTGCGTAAACGCTTGAGCAGCTTGCTTTTTGCGTGTTTCCGCTACGGTAAATGTGTGGATGCAGCCATCAAACAATGCTGTACCAAGCCGCCGCAAGCGGAAGTGAAAAACCTCCTGCTGGCAGCGTTGGTCATGGCAAAGTATCAGGATTCTTTACCACCGGAGAGCGTAGCAAATATTGCCGTGACTTGGGCAAAAAAACGCTTCAATAACTTTACTGCCCGCTTCGTCAATGCCGTTTTACGCAAGGGGCTGGCTTTGCTGGATACCTTGCAGTGCGATCCCCTGCCCAATAAGATCAGTGACCGCTGGAAGAAGGCTTTCTCCAGCGATGAATATGACTTTTTAGCGGATTTGTTCACTATGCAGCCAGCCAATACAGTGCGGCTCCGCAGCGGGTGTGAAATTGCAAAAAATTCGACTCTTTCGCCGCTGGATTTGGATTTATACTGGCAGTTTTTTGAATGCGGTAATTTAAGCGAACTCCTTGCCGGTGAAGATTTTGCTCAAGGCAAGTTCTACATTCAGGATCCAGCGCCGGCACATGTGGTAACTCTGCTTGCCAAGTATGAAAATTTGCTGGCAGAAAAGGTGAATTTCCTTGATTTGTGTGCAGCGCCCGGGGGCAAATTTATTATGACAATGGAGCTGTTGGATTCTTTGCAGAAAAATCTGCTTTCGGCAACCGCTTTTGACCGCAGCGTCCGGCGGCTGGAACTGGTCAAAAAGAATATGCTCCGGTGCAATGTAAAAGGCAAAGTAGAATCTGGTGATGCCTCCGATACCGGGATTTTTGCCGGAGAGAGCTTTGAGCTGGTTACTTGCGATGTACCTTGCAGTAATTCCGGGGTCTTCCGCCACCGCCCCGATGCCTTGTGGCGTTGGAGTGTAAAATCCATGCAGGAGATAGCAGCTTTGCAGTACAATATACTCAAAAATGCCGCCCGTCTGACCGCCGCCAACGGCTTGCTGCTTTACAGCACATGTTCGCTGGAAGCAGAAGAAAACTCGTTGCAGATAACCAAATTTCTGGAAGAACATCAGGAGTTTGAACTCCTTGAAGAAAAACTCTTTATGCCGCAAGTGCATTGCGACGGGACTTATGCGGCACTTTTGCGTAAAAAATAAAACATTTATATAGGGAGTAAGTAACTTATTATGGATAAGTTAAAACTTGAAAATCAAGTTATCATCACCCGCAGCCGGGAAGAGAGCGAAGCATTCGGTGAAGCCTTTGCCCGGGCTTTGCCCGCAGGCAGCGTGGTTGCCATGTATGGCGATCTGGGAGCAGGTAAAACCGTTATCGCCCGGGGCTTTGCCCGGGGGTTGGGCATTACCGAAGCCGTATCCAGCCCCACCTATACCATTGTGCAGGAGTACGATATACCCGAAAGCAACCGCCGCTTTTATCACCTTGACCTCTACCGCATCAGCGACGAACACGCCGCACTGGGTTTCGGCGTGGATGAGTTTTTAAGCGATCCCGATGCATGGACACTTTTGGAGTGGCCCATACGCATAAAAGGCATCCTGCCGCCGGAGCTGATCACCCTGACCATCGAAAAAACCGGCGAAGAAGAACGGCGTATCCGGTTGGAATTTCCGAAAAATATGGATAAATAAGCAAATTCGTGATATATTGTATACATAAATTTTGCATTATTCAACAATTTTATTTGCAAATATACTCAAGCAGTGTATCTTAAAAAAAAGCAAGAGTAATAATTGCAGGAGATAAAGATTTATGAATAAGAAGTTTGATTTTCAGGCGATCGTCAAGCAGTTTTGTCTGTATGGCGATCTGGTGAGTGTTGCCCCTTACGGCAACGGACATATCAACGACACTTTTGAAATGGTTTTCGATCAGGCGGGTGCCCGGATGCGTTACATATTGCAGCGTATCAACACCAATGTTTTCCGTGATCCGGTGAATCTTATGGAAAACATCCGGCGGGTGACCAGCCATTTGGCGGCGAAGTCGGAAAACTCGCGTCAGACCCTGACACTGGTTCCGGCAGTGGATGGCAAGAGTTATGTTATTGATGCGGAAGGCAACTACTTCAGGACCTATTTATTTATCGAAAACGCCAAGAGCTACGATATATTGGAAACCGAAAAGCAGGCATACGAAGCCGCCCGAGCCTTCGGTCGTTTTCAGGCGGATTTGTCGGATATCCCCGGCGGCAGACTGGCGGAAACTATCAAAGATTTCCACAACACCCCCGTGCGGGTGCAGCAGTTGGAAAACGCCATCAAGCTGGATAAATGCAACCGTGCTAAAGATGTGGCAGCAGAAATCGACTTTGTGCTTTCCCGCAAGCCCATGACCGAAAAACTTATCAAACTGCAAGCCGACGGCGTGATACCCGAACGCATCACCCACAACGATACCAAGCTCAATAATGTGATGATCGACGACGCCACCGGTTCTGGTATCTGCGTTATCGACCTGGATACGGTCATGCCCGGACTTGCCCATTACGACTTTGGCGATATGGTGCGTACCGGTACTTCGCCAGCACCGGAAGACGAAGTGGATTTGAGCAAAATTTGCATGCGTTTTAATATGTTCGAAGCTCTCCTGCGGGGCTACTGCTCGGAAGCCGGCAGAGTGCTCAATGATGTGGAGCTGGAAAATCTGCCCTTTGCCGGAGCGTTGATCACTCTGGAGATCGGCACAAGATTTCTCACCGACTATCTGGAAGGCGATGTATACTTCAAGACCCATCGGGAAGGCCACAACCTTGACCGCTGCCGCAGCCAGTTCCAGCTGGTGCGTTCCATCGAAAGCCAGCACGACGAAATGATGAAACTTTTGAATAATGTAAAGAAAGAGTTGAAAAAATGAGAGTTCTGATCACCGGAGGAGCCGGTTTTATCGGCAGTCACATCGCTGAATACTTCAACGGCAAAGCCGAGATCCGCATTTTTGACAATCTGCGTACCGGCTACAAACACAATCTGGACGGCTTGGATGTGGAGTTTATTGAAGGCGATATTTGCGACCGTGCCGCCGTCAAAGCCGCCATGCAGGGTGTGGACTATGTATTCCATCTGGCAGCAATGGTCAGCGTGCCGGAATCCATGTTCAAACCCGGCGAGTGCGTGGATATCAATGTTCACGGCTTGCTGAATGTTCTGGAAGAAGCCGCCGCTGCCGGAGTCAAAAAACTCTGCTTCAGTACCAGTGCCGCCATCTACGGCGACAACCCGGTGGTGCCCAAGCTGGAAACCATGATCCCCGAACCCAAAAGCCCTTACGCCATTACCAAACTCGATGGCGAATACTATTGCAATATGTTTACGAGAGAGGGCAAACTGCAGACCGCCTGTCTGCGTTACTTCAATGTCTTCGGCCCCCGGCAGGATCCCAAGAGTGCCTACGCTGCGGCAATTCCGATCTTTACTGCCAAAGCAGTTGCCAACGAAGATATCACCATCTACGGCGACGGCGAACAGACCCGGGACTTTATCTATGTAAAAGATATTGTGGAAGCCAACGTCTTTATGGCAATGAACGATTTTACCGGGGTGTATAATATAGCTTACGGCAAAAAGATCACCATCAACGATCTTGTTAAAGAAATCGTCAAAGTGACCAACTCCAAGAGCAAAGTCGTGCACCTGGACGAACGCCCCGGCGATGTAAAACACTCCATGGCAGGGGTGGAAAAGCTCGCCTCCACCGGCTTCAAACCCAAACACACCTTCGCCGAAGGCATGGAAAAAACCATAGCTTTTTTCCAGAATAAAGCCAAATAAACGGTTGTAAACGGTAATTAACAGGAATTTGCCGACAGGCTTTTTCCGTTAGTTACCGTTTTGTTATTTGCTCTTTTTCCAATATTGGTTGATAAACACAATTTATTCATCTCGCACACAACTCGTCCCGATGAAGCATAAAAATTATGCTTCGTCGGAACATATCCCAAGGGGAGATTGGCATTTCAGCTGGCTTATTTGCCCAAATTTGCCAAATTTTATTTTTGGGGAAGACATGACACCCGGTGAAACACTCAAAAATGTAACATTACAGTTTTGAGTTATTGCAGAGTATTTCGAAATCAGTTAGATAACAGTGTTAATAGTAATCAAACTGATTGTAAGTGAATAGCTTTTACCCTTCAAGTCCGTACATACCAGCCGCCGGTTCGCTTTGAACCGCGGTACTCTATTTTTTCATCGTCGGTCAGGCGTTTAACGATGCGATCGATCGTCCGCAGAGAAATTCCGGTAATGGATCGCAAACGGTCCCGTTTGATCCCCGGATTTTCAGTGATGGCCTCCAAAATTTTCATTTCGCCATTTATCTCGCCAACTTCCGGATTTATTTCGCCATTTGAGGTGGTTATTTCGCCATTTATCTCGCCATTTGCCGGACAAAGTGTTACTCTGAACTCTGTCCGTTTATTATAATCAAACACCGGCAGCGGATTGCCGTTGCGTTCCAATTCATTTTTAACTTTG
>JAZMZK010000124.1:0-7771 GCA_045585955.1 Victivallaceae bacterium | reverse complement strand
AATCTCCCCTTGGGATATGTCCCGACGAAGCATAATTTTTTATGCTTCATCGGGACAAATTGCGTGCAAGCCGAATAAATTAAGTTTATCAACTGATGTTGGCAACAGAGCCTTTTTTGTTAAAAATAGTGTTTGCAAATTTGTTTTTCCCGGGTTTCAGTGTTAAATTGTAGTGTGTATTATATATAAATATATAACCCGGGAATTTTATAGAAAAATGTCTGCTGATTTTGTCCATTTGCATGTGCACTCGCATTACAGTTTGCTTGACGGAGCCTGTACCGTAAAGCAGCTTTTGAAAATGACCAACGAATATGATATGATCGGCTGCGCCATAACCGACCACGGTTATCTGGGCGGAGCTGTCGATATGTACGATACCTTCAAAGCCGGAGGCAAAAAGCCCATCATCGGCTGCGAAGTGTATGTATCGCCCACCACCCGGTTCGACCGGGATGCCAGCAAGCCCCATATCCGGGGGCACCATCTGGTGCTGCTGGCGGAAAATATCAAGGGCTACCACAGCTTGTGCAAGCTTCTTTCCGAAGCGTGGCTCAACGGCATGTACTACAAGCCCCGGGTCGACCGGGATCTGCTGCGGGAACACCACGAAGGGTTGATCGCCCTGTCGGCATGTATTGCCGGGGAGATCCCCAGTGCGGTGCTGGATAACGACATGCCCAAAGCAGAAAAACTCCTCACAGAATATGTTGATATTTTCGGACGCAACAACTTTTTCCTTGAGATCATGGATCACGGCATGGAAGAAGAACGCATAGCCAACCGGGGGATCATTGAACTGTCCAAAAAGTTCGAGCTGCCGCTGGTGGCGACCAACGACATACACTATCTTTTGAAAGAACATGCCGATGCGCACGAGATCATGCTTTGCATCCAGACCCAGAGCAAACTTTCTGACGAAAACCGCTTCAAGTTCCCTGCCCCTGAGTTTTACTTCAAAAGTCCAGAGGAGATGAAAGAGCTGTTCAAAGAAGTGCCGGAAGCCGTGACCAACACCGTAGGCATTGCCGAGCGGTGCGATCTGGACTTTGTCTATGCCCCCGAAGCCAACCATTACCCGGTCTTTACCATCCCCGACGGCTCTTACGAAAAGGATTACCTGCGAAACTTCTGTCTGGACAACATGATGTACCGTTACGGTTTTGACCCCAGAGAACTGGATACGCTGACTCCCGAACAGCAGGCGGTCATGGATCGTATGGATTACGAGCTGGGGATCATCGACAAAACCAAGTATTGCAGCTACTTTCTGGTAGTCAGCGACTTTATCAAATATGCCAAAGATCACGGTATCCCGGTAGGGCCGGGGCGTGGTTCGGGTGCCGGGAGCGTGGTGGCGTATCTATCTAAAATCACCGACATCGACCCCTTGCGTTACGATTTGCTGTTTGAGCGGTTCCTCAACCCGGAACGGGTCAGCCCGCCGGACTTTGATATCGACTTTTGCGAACAGCGCCGCAGCGAAGTTATTGAGTATGTAAGAAAAAAATACGGCGAAGACTCCGTGGCCCAGATCTGTACTTACGGTACCTTGAAAGCCAAAGCCGTGGTCAAAGATGTCGCCCGGGTGCTGGGGCACGATTTTGCCGCCGGTGACCGGATCACCAAACAGATCCCCGCCGACCCCAAGATGACCCTTGCCAAAGCCAAAGCAGAATCTGACGAGCTTAAACAGATGGTGGAAAATGAGCCGTATGTTACAGAGATCTTCAAACATGCCGAAGTATTGGAAGGCATCAACCGCCAGCTGGGTATCCATGCCGCCGGGGTGATCATCTGTAACCAGCGATTGGATAATCTGGTGCCGCTGGCACGGGGTGCAAAAGGGGAAATCATTACCGAATTTCCGGCAGTGCAGTGCGAACACCTGGGATTGCTGAAAATGGACTTTCTGGGGCTGCGTACCCTGACAACAATTCAGCGTGCCGTGGATATGATCGAAAAGAACCGTGGAATCAAGCTGGATATGGCAAAGATCCCGCTGGACGACCCGGCAAGTTTCCAGCTTTTGAACCGGGGCGATACTATTTCCGTATTCCAGCTGGAATCTACGGGGATGCGGAATCTGTGCCGCCAGTTCGGGGTGGAAAATATCAAACACATCATTGCTTTGATCGCCATTTACCGCCCGGGGCCAATGCAGTTTATTGATACATTCATCCGCCGTAAACGGGGTACGGAAGAGATCATTTACGACCACCCCAAGATGGAAAAGTACCTTGCGGAAACTTACGGCATCATGCTTTATCAGGAACAGATCATGCAGGTAGTGCAGGAGCTTGCCGGGTTCTCGCTGGGCGGTGCGGACATTCTGCGCCGTGCTATCGGTAAAAAGAAAGCCGATGTACTTGCCGAACAGAAGAGCAAGTTTGTGGAAGGCTGTGCCAAGTGCAACAATATTTCTGAAGAAGTAGCCAACAGCATTTGGTCAAAGATCGAAACTTTTGCCGGTTACGGCTTCAACAAATCCCACAGTGCGGCATACGCTTTTGTAGCTTACCGGACGGCGTTTCTGAAAGCCAACTACCCCATCGAATTTATGGCGGCGGTGCTCACAAGCGAAATCGACAACGCCGAAAAGATCGCCTTTTTGATCAACACCTGTCGGGATATGAAAATAGCGGTGATGCCGCCGGATGTGAACTCCAGCGATATAAGTTTCAGTGTCGATGGCGACAACATCCGCTTCGGTCTGGGTGCCATCAAAGGCGTGGGCGAAAGTGCGGCAGGCAAGATCATCGAATCCCGTTTGCAGGATGGCAAGTTCAAAGATTTCAACGACTTCTGCGAGCGCTGCGGTACGGCAATGAACTCCCGCATGATCGACAATCTGGCAAGAGCCGGAGCCTTTGACTCGTTAAAGATCCGCCGCAGTCAAATCCTTGCTATTGCCGAAGATGCGTTGAAAAATGCCTCGGCAAAAGCTAAAGACCGTGCTGCCGGTCAGGGCTCGCTCTTTGACCTGCTGGACGACAGCGGGCAGCAGGAATTCAACGGTGTGGCAATACCCGACATACCTGAATTTGACATTGAAGACATCTTGAAAAGCGAAAAAGAGTTGCTGGGATTCTATGTAACAGCGCACCCGCTTTCGCCCTATCAGCCGGCGGTGGAAGCCTTGAGCACCATCAAGTTTTCGCAGTTGGAAAGTGTAAGCGAAAGTGCCACAGTCCGCATAGCCGGTATGCTCAATACCGTAAGCAAAAAGTTTTCCAAACGGGACAACCGGCCCTATTTGATATTGAATATGGAAGATTTTGAATCTGCCAGCGATGTAATGGTTTACAGCGATGCTTACGAAAAGCTCGTTGAGCAGGGCTTGGAACTGATGCCGGGTATGAATGTAGCCATAACCGCCAAAGTATCCCGCCGGGACGAAAATGAGGCTCCCCGGGTAGTGGCAGATAAAGTTGAACTGCTGGATGCAGCAATAAAATCGGCCGCCAACGAGCTCTTGATCGACCTTTACGAAGACGAAGTCAACGATGAAATGCTTGGTAAACTCAAAAATCTGCTGGATGCGTATAAAGGCGAAACCAAAACGGTTTTCTGCATGGTCATCAACAATGGCGAACGCTATGTATTTATTGAACAAACTAAATGCGGCGTAGATATTTCCACAGATTTGATCAAAGCTATCGGCAATCTGCTGGGCCCCCGCCATTGCAAGATCAAGGTCAATCCGCCGGAACCCATCCAGCGTAAACGCTGGAACAAAGAGTATAACAACAACGCCAATGCCAATGCGTGAGTAATATCATGAATTTTCAACAAGATGTGATATTGGAAGTAGAAAACCTCTCCGTAGGGTTCGGCAAAGCCGATAAAGCTGTGGAAGTGACCAGCGATGTATCGTTTACTCTGCACCGGGGCGAAATACTTTCGTTAGTAGGCGAAAGCGGCTGCGGCAAGAGTTTATCCTGTCTGGCACTGACCCGCTTGCTGCCTCCGGCGGGTAAAATACTCCGGGGCAGCGTGCGGTATTTTCATAAAGACGGCAGCATTTATGATTTGACCCAAGTCCGGGAAAAATTGCTGCGTAAGCTCCGTGGTTCTTCCATAGCCTACATATTTCAGGAGCCGTCAGCATCATTGAATCCGGTGTTCAAAATCGAAGACCAGATAGCAGAAGTTATAGAATTGCACCGCCCGGAAGTCAGCAATATACACTCCGAAGTGATCAAACTTTTGCAGGATGTGGGCATACCTGACCCCGAAAAACGCGCCCAAGCCTACCCCCACGAACTCTCCGGCGGTATGCAGCAGAGGATCATGATCGCTATGGCGCTTGCCGGTAAGCCGGATCTCTTGATCGCCGACGAGCCGACCACGGCATTGGATGTAACGATCCAGGCGCAAATACTGGAGCTGATCGACTCTTTGCGGAAAAAGTACGATATGGCAGTTATACTGGTAACGCACAATCTGGGAATCGTAGCCGAACTGGCAGATCAGGTGGCAGTTATGTATGCCGGAATGATCGTGGAAACTGCCACGGCGGAAGAACTGATAAAAAATCCCCATCATCCTTATACCAGAGCATTACTTTCGGCAGTACCGCAGCTGGGCGGCAGTAAAAAACAACTCAATACAATCCCCGGAACTGTACCGATGCCGGGAAATTTTCCTGCCGGATGCCGCTTTGCCGACCGCTGTGGATTTGCTCAAAAAGAGTGTGCTTTTCTCCGGCAGTTCAAAGCAAAAGGCTCGCACCATTACCGCTGCATAAAAGAGTGGGATGAACTATGAAGCATGAGAGAAAAAACCTCTGTATACTGCTGTCGATCCTGCTGGTGATAATTGCAGCAACGATAGTGTTGGCAGTAAAAATGGATAAATCGCCGGACATGCAGTCAACAGTATTGCCGGGCCAGTCAATCGAATTCCAGCGATTCAATGCAACAGAAGCAATGAATACCGCAGTTGAAATGCTCAACAGCAATGAGTTTACGCAGGCAAAAAATTTACTCAACAATACCATAAAGCAGCACCCTGGCAATACTGAATTATGGATGCTGCTGGGTACAGTATACTACCGTCAGGAAAATTTTGTACAAGCCGAACAAGCTTTCCGGCATGTAGTAAGGCGGCAGCCGGACAGTGCGGCAGGGTTTAATAATTTATGCGAAACCTTGATAAAACTTGAGCGCTTTCCGGAGGCAAAAGCAGCAATCACCAATGCATTGCGTTTAGCTCCCAAGCAGGGCGAAATACTGCTAAATGCGGCAAGTTTGCATGCGTTGCTGCATGAAGATAAACAAGCGTTGCATTTCTTAAAATTGGCATTGGATACCGGCATTACTCCGGAAGAAATTTCTGAAATAAAAGAGTTGGTACATTTGTTGGAAAGACCGGATTTTATGAATTATTACAACCGTAAACGCAGCGAACTGAAAAATAAATAATTATGAGCAAAATTACTGTTTTACCCGAAGAATTAAGCAACCGTATTGCTGCCGGAGAGGTTGTGGAACGCCCCGCCTCGGTGGTGAAAGAACTTTTTGAAAATGCCGTCGATGCCGGAGCAACGGTCGTAACGGTGGAAATAGAGCGGGCAGGTTCCCGCCTGATACGCATTACCGATAACGGTTCGGGCATGGACGAAAGCGATGCACTGCTTTGTTTTTCGCCCCACGCCACCAGCAAGATCAAAAGTGCTGAAGATATTGAACGCATTACCACGCTGGGGTTCCGGGGCGAAGCGTTGCCCTCGATCGCATCGGTTTCCAAACTGACCTTAAAGACCCGCACGGCAGAAAAACCGGAAGGTATCGCCATTGAGCTTGAAGGCGGCAAAGTTATCAGCCAATCCCCAACGGGCATGGCTCCGGGTACAGTTTTTGCGGTACGGGATCTGTTCTTCAATGTTCCGGCACGGAAAAAGTTTTTACGCAGTCCGGCTACGGAAGAAGCACATATTCAGGAAATGGTCATAGCTCTGGCACTGGGTTTTCCCCATGTATCAGTTACGCTGAAATTCGACGGCAAAGTGGCGTTGCAGGCAGTGGGCGAAAAAAATCCCGCCGCCCGGGCGGCAGGACTTTTCGGCAAGAGTTTTGCCGGAAAAATGCTAAAAGTCGATCACAGCGAAGACTCTATACATATTTCCGGCTTGATCGCCATGCCCGGATTCACCCGCACCAGCCGCCGGGAACAGCGGACATTTGTCAACGGCAGAGCGGTGGAAAGTATGGCTCTCTACCGGGGGATTAGAGATGGCTACGGTACTTTAGCTGATTTCGGCAGATTTCCGCCCACCATCCTCAATATTGAACTTGATGCTTTTGAATACGATATAAATGTGCATCCCACCAAGCGGGAAGTGCGTTTCAAGCGGGAGTATCTGGTCAGCCGGGCGGTATCCAACGCTTTACGCAACGCGTTGCAGCAAACTCCGGCTCCGGAAATACAGCTGCCGCCGGATAAACGCCTTGCCCGGCCGGAAGTATTGATCGACGCATCGGCAATAAGCTATACCCCGACTGTGGAAACGCCGTCGATCCCGGGATTGGGGGTAAAACAGCACCACGATATTTTCATTGAAAAAACAGTTGAGCCACCGCAAAAAGCGGTATCTGCTCCGCCGCAGGCAATAGCACATGCAGCGGAAGATACTGCTGTAAAGGTTACAACGCCATCACCGCAACCGGCGGTGGAAAAGCAACCGTTGGAACCAGTAAGTCAGCCGCAACCGGCGGTGGAAAAAGTTCCCCAAACGGCAACATACTTTACCGACCGGGATTCTGAAACAGTTATACCTTTAAAAGTACAAGTCAGCCGCCCGCCGCTGGCACAGGAACTTGCCAATGGCGAAAATATGCACTATGCCGGAATACTTTTCGGCACATTCGTTATGCTGGAAGATACAGCCAACGAAAATCTCTATTTGATAGATTTTCACGCCGCCCACGAGCGGGTGCTGTACGAAGAATTGCTGGAAAAATCACAAGGCGGATCAGTTGTGCCCAGCCAACAGCTGCTGCTGCCCCCGGCGATCGAGTTGAGCCGGACAGCGGCAGGTTTTATCAATAAGAACGAAAAACTCTTCAACCAGCTGGGCTTTGACGCCTCGCTGTTAAGTTCCAACACGGTATTGCTCAACGCAGTACCGGCCAATCTTGCCAAGTGCGAAGATTGGGAACAAATTTTAAGCGATATTGTAGCAATGGCATTGGAAGGCGAAAAAACCACCCGTGATTCGCTGGAAACCATCGCCCGGGCGGCCTGCCACAGTGCAGTAAAAGCCAACGATCCCTTAAATGAAACCACAGCAAAAGCCTTGCTAAAACAGCTGTCAAAGTGCCAAAGACCGGATGTATGCCCCCACGGCAGACCAACAGTGCTCAAGATGACCAAAACCGAACTGTCCCGCCGCTTCGGCAGAATATAAGAAAGTCGGTACCCGATAAAAGTTGATTGGAAAGCCTTGGGGAAGAGGGAAAAACCTTTTCAGATGGTTTGCTTAAAGTCAAGCCGATTTTGAAATATTTTGATAATTTTTATCAAATTCTTTATCGGCTATGACCATTCCCCGGAGAATCAATAACATCTTTCTCATCACAGCACAACGAGCCTGCATTCTGGTATTACCTTTAGCAAGCACTCTATTATACAAATCCTGTAATACCGGAATGCGGGGCATTGCTGTTTTGGAACACATATAAAGAAATCTTCTGACAAGCGGAGACCCTTTCTTACTTAATTTAGTTTGATTTACACTTGTTCCGGATAGCTTTCTTACAGGATTCAA
>JAZMZK010000123.1:0-3732 GCA_045585955.1 Victivallaceae bacterium | reverse complement strand
CGGTAAACTTTGCGTAAGTCGGGGTCTCTGTCGTTTCGTCAACGATGAGCGACTTGGGCATCGGAAAACCGATTGATGAACTCATAACTCTATCCTCCAAAAATTGTGTGCCGCAACGGACACTTATTCAACTAAACTTGCAGCATCTGCCTGAGTGAGTTCCGGAAACCCTCCGGAACACACTTTTTCCATCATCAGACGCGGCGGCGTTTCGGGGGACGGCAGCCGTTGTGGGGAACCGGAGTGATATCTTTGATCACGCTGATTTCCATACCGGCAGCGGCAATACCGCGGACGGCGGATTCACGACCGGCACCGGGACCTTTGATCCGGACTTCGACTTCTTTCATGCCCAGCAGCTGAGATTTTTTCGCCGCATCACCGGCGATGACTTGAGCTGCATAAGCGGTGGATTTACGGGAACCTTTGAAACCGTTCTTGCCGCCGGTGGACCAGCAAATGACATTACCGTGCAAGTCGGTAATGGTAACTTTAGTGTTATTGAACGTGCTCAACACATAAACGATACCGGCCGGAATGTAACGACCGCTCTTGGCACGCTGCTTGACATCTTTTACTGCGGTTTCGGCAGCAGCTTCCACTGCGGGAGCTGCGGTTTCAACCTGAGTATTCAATTCTTCAGCCATGATCTGAAAATTTCCTTCGATATTTGACTAAACTTCCAATGCGCCTGTTCCCGTTTTCGGGAGCTTTTCCGTTATTTTATGCGCATTTGCTCCAAACCACTGTGAGCGGTTTACTTCGCCAGACGACGTGCGGTTTTATCGCGGATGGCACCGACTGTCGCGCGCTTACCTTTGCGGGTACGGGCATTGGTTTTGGTCCGCTGACCGTGTACCGGCAGATGACGGCGGTGACGGATGCCGCGATAGCAGTTGATCTGCTGAAGACGGCGGATGTCGGCCATGATTTGACGACGCAAATCACCTTCTACCATGATTTCATTCTGAAGCATGACGGTGATTGCTGCAATGTGTTCATCAGTAAGATCCTTGGCGCGGATCTCCGGATCGATGTTGAGTTTGGTAACAATCTGCTTGGCTATTGCAGGACCGATGCCATAAAGATAGCGCAATGCAAATTCGACTTTTTTATTGCCGGGGATGTCAACCCCAATGATACGAGGCATAATCTCTTATTCCTTACATTAGAATCGGTTGTACTTCAGCCCTGACGCTGTTTGTGACGGGGATTGCGGGAGCAGATCACATAGATCACACCCCGGCGTTTTACCACCTGGCAGTATTCGCATCTGCGCTTTACCGACGCTCTCACTTTCATAGTGAAAATCTCCATTTTTTTGCGAAATTAAGCGACAACAAAACCCCGACTGCATCATCCTTCCTGCAAATGGCACCCTTTCGAGGTGGTTCACAATCCAGCCGATGGTCGGCGTTCACTTGCTCAACGGTTGATCACGAGCGGTGGAATGTTGTCGATATGACAACCGGAACAAGCACGGTATATAATATATATCGATATGGGAAAATTGCAAATTGTGTCGATTGGAATTTTGCAAAAATGTTTCAGTGCTATACATTAATATATAGAATACTCCCCAAAAATACAGTTAAAGATGCCGTCTGATAATTTGGTTCGTTGGGGGGAGTGTTGATGTGAAATCAGCGTTTTTCAGCTAAAATTAAATTTTTTTTGAAAAAAATGAAAAACTGGATTTGCAATTTTGCAAAACAGTTGTATTTTATATGCATTGTCCGCTCTAAACAGTGGACGACGGGTTGATAGCTCAGTCGGTAGAGCACCGCCCTTTTAAGGCGGGAGTCCCGGGTTCGAGCCCCGGTCAACCCACCATTTTTTTGTCTTTATTATTATGTATATATGGCGAAAACCGGTTCCCGGTGGTTCGCTGGGAAGTGAGGTTCTCAAATGAGCAATGTTTGCAGTGTTTGCGGCAAAAAGAAGTTCGAAGGCGGTCACATTATCCGTCGCGGTTTGGCCAAGAAAGAAGGCGGTATCGGTTTGCACGTTGTGAAGACCAACAAACGCACCTTTGAGCCGAACATCCAGAATGTCCGCATCAAGGTCAACGGTCAGACCAAGACCGTCAAGATGTGCACCGCTTGCATCCGCACCGGCAACTTCGTCAAGGCGTAAGTTACCTGTTCAAGCGGTCATCGTTGGATGACTTATGAATTAAACCGGTCAGCTGAGTAATCAGTTGGGCGGTTTTTTCATTTTCAGAAAGAGTGTGAAAATGCGTTTGAATAAGGCTCAATGGTGCTGGCTGCTTTACGATCCCGGGAATGCTGCTTTTGCTTTGCTGGTACGGGCAGTCTTTGCACCCTTATTTTTTATGGCATGTGCCCGCGGCACATGGAGTGAAAGTGCTGCCACTGCCAACTGGGGGATGGTTTGCTCGGCAGCCGGGATTTTTGCCGGAGCTTGTTCGCTCTACTTCGGAGCATTGGCAGATGTTTATGCTGAAAGAAAACTTGCATTGACGATTTCTACGGCAATCGGCGTGACGGCAACGCTTTTGCTGGCGGCGGTCAGCGATCACCGGTTGATACTGACGGTTTATTTTATTGCTTTGGCGGCGTACATGGTCAGCAATTCCTTTTACGACTCGCTGTTGGTTTCAGTAGCCAAGCCCGAAGAATTCAGCTGGCTCTCCACTTTTGCTTACGGATTCGGTTATCTGGGTGGGCTGGTGCCTTTTCTGGGGATCCTGGGCGGGGCGTTTTTTATTAAAGAGAGTTTATTGGTTGCCCGGATATCTTTTCTGGTCGCAGCAGTCTGGTGGGCACTTTTTACTTTGCCATTGTTGTTCAAAGTCAGGGAAAACAGCGAAAGAGTACATCAGGTGTGCTGGTATGATGGTTTCCGGCAGCTGGCGAAAACATTGTGTGAAGTTTGGCGTAATAGCAATGTAAGGGTTTTTCTCATTGCCTATTTTCTCTATATTGATGGGGTGAGCACCATACTTTTGATGGCAACGCCGATTTCTGTGGAGATCGGCATGAGTGAAACATTGTTGATGATGACTATTTTGGGATTGCAGGTGGTCGGGTTTCCGGCAACGGTTGCCGCCGGATTGCTTGCCCGAAAATTCGGAGCAAGAGCGATAGTTTATCTGGAATTGGGATTGTATATCGTTACAGCTGCTTTGATCGGTGTTTTGACTGTGCTCGCAGATTTTAAGAGTAAAGTTGTTGTGTTTCTGTTGGCTGCATTGCTTATAGCCTTGTCGCAAGGGGGGATCCAATCTTTGAGCCGGTCGCTGTTTGGTACTTTGATACCGCCGGGGAAGGCTGCTGAGTATTTTGGAGTGTATAATATTTTCGGTAAATTCACTACTATTCTGGGGCCGGTGCTGATTTATGCGGTTTCGCAGATTTGGCAGCGCAGTGAATATGGTATAGTGTTATTGATCGTGCCCTTTACTGTGGGTGGCATATTGTTGAGCCGGGTGGATTTTTCCGGTAAAAAGTAAATGGCTCTGTTCCCAATATCGGTTGATAAACAGTAAAGATGTTGAATAAAATCTTTTCAAAACTTAGAGGGCATTTATCTATTTGTGTAACAAATAGATAAATGCCAATAAAAGGTTTGGAAAAGGGTGATGGGGTTCCGTCTTCGCCCTGCGGGCTACGCCGTGACAAGTTGGGGAAGAGGGAAAGAACCTTTCCTTAAAAAGGTTTTTCCCTCTTCCCCAAGGCTCCCATATCAACCTTTATCGGGAACAAAGCA
>JAZMZK010000122.1:0-6001 GCA_045585955.1 Victivallaceae bacterium | reverse complement strand
CCTTTTCAGGAAAGGTTCTTTCCCTCTTCCCCAAACCCCATCACCCTTTTCCAAACCTTTTATTGGCATTTATCTATTTCGCAAACGAAATAGATAAATGCCCTTTAAGTTTTGAAAAAATGGTTTCAACATCTTTACTGTTCACCAACCAATATTGGTAACAGAGCTTTCTATTAACAAAATTTCAATATATGTGTAAATATAACCCGGAAAAGTCATTCTTGCAAAGAAAAATCCTTGAGTTTTGCCAAATAGTGGTTATATTATTATAAATTTAGTGTTTTTCATATAAAAGCTCTGCTCTCAACATGGTCGGGCAACAAAGTTTTGCACTTGCAAACAGTGCCGAACCATATTTTTCAAACTTGAGGGCATTATTCTTTTGAGCATTCAAAAGAATAATGCCAATAAAAGGTTTGGAAAAAGAAGATAGGGTTTGGGGAAGAGGAAAAGAACCTTTCCTCAAAAGGTTTTTTCCTCTTCCCCAAGGGACCTTGCCTTCTTCTTGAGAACAAACACACAAAGGAATATAGCATGGCTAACGACAAACTTAAAGTCGGCGTTATCGGCGTCGGGGCGTTGGGGCGGCATCATGCCCGTCTTTACAATTTGAGTGAAAATGCTGAAGTGGTGGGTATTTTTGATACCACCGCCGCCACTGCCCGGGCAGTAGGCGAAGAATTCGGCCTGAAAGTTTATGACACCTGGCAGAAGCTGGCGGCTGACTGCGACGCTCTTTCCGTGGCAGTGCCCGCAACTTTCCACCACGCAATGACCATTCCGCTTCTGGAAATGAAAAAACATGTGTTGGTGGAAAAACCGATTGCCGCCACCGTGGAAGAAGCCGAAGCCATGGTCAAAGCCGCCAAAGAAAACAATGTGGTGCTGGCTGTCGGTCATGTGGAACGCTTCAACCCCGCCATGGACTTTCTGGAAAAATACAAAGCCAACACCCGGTTTATCGAAGCCCACCGTTTGGCAAACTATCCGCCGCCGCGGCCGGGCAGCTACCGCCGGGGTACCGAAGTGAGTGTGGTGCTGGATCTGATGATCCACGATATAGATTTGGTGCTGACCATGGTGGATAGCGAGGTGGAACACTTTGATGCCGTGGGGATTCCGGTCATGGGCAACACCGAAGATATCGTCAGCGTGCGTATCAAGTTCCAGAATGGTTCAGTAGCAAACATGACCGCCAGCCGGGTAAGTCAGGAACCCATGCGGAGATTCCGGGTGTTTCAGGAAGATTGCTATCTTTCCATGGACTACGGAAAACACTCCGGCGTGGTGCTCAAACGCAACCGCATCGGCTTGGCACGCAAAGATATTGCCCTCAACGAAAAGAACGCTCTGGCAGCGGAGCTGGAAGACTTTATTGCTGCTGTCAAAGCCAGTCAGGCCAGCGGCAGCGTGGTTTCAGCCAAAGTTTCCGGCGAAGCTGGTTTGAAAGCCCTGAAACTTGCCACCGCCATTGAAAAAGAAGTTCGTGACTACAACGAACGCTACGGCTTTAAATTCCGCACGCCGCCGGCGGTGGAAGATTGCTGAAGATATAAGTGCTTATAGCTCAAGTTATTGTTGAACTTTCGTTAGATAAAAAGTTCGATTACCTCGTGCCGCCGGAGATGGCTTCGGCGGTGCGCCCCGGTGTGCGCGTGGAAGTGCCGTTCGGCAAATCCAGCCGCACCGGTTGTGTTTTGAGCGTATCTGAAGTAGAAAATTTTCAAAGCAAATTTGCCCTTAAAGCCATTACTGCCATAAAGAGCAATTCGCCTCAACTGCCCGCCAAACTTCTGGAGCTGGGCAGCTGGATGGCAGATTATTACTGCTGCAGTTACGAACAAACCATCAAAGCTCTGCTGCCGGGAGCCGTCCGCCGGGGTACGGCAAACCGGGGCAAACGCCGTTTTGTGCTGGGCGAACAAAGCAGGGTCGATGAATATTTTCACACCCACGGCAACCGCAAATCCGCCGCCAAACGCTTGAGTGTTTTACAGCTCCTTTCCCGGGAGGAAAACCTCACCGCCGAAGAGATAACCCAATCTTGCGGTGCCGGAGCAGGCGTGATCAAAGCTCTTTTGGATGAAGAACTTATTACAGTTGGCAGCGTAGACCCCACCGCCACGAGGCGGGAGCGTTTTCAAAGTCAGGTCGCCCCCGATCAGCCCCGCACGCCCACCGCAGAACAAGCCAAGGCGTTGGAAGGCATATACTATCTCCTTGACCACGAAGAAGAAAAGGTTCGTACCGGGTTACTGTTCGGCGTAACCGGTTCGGGCAAGACCGAAGTATACTTGCAAAGCATTGCCCACGCATTGAAATTGGGCAAAAGTGCCATTGTGCTGGTGCCGGAAATATCGCTTACGCCCCAAACTGTCCGGCGGTTCCGGGCACGGTTCGGCAATGCTCTGGCAGTTCTGCACAGCCGTTTGAGCGATGCCGAGCGGCGGGAAGAGTGGCAGAAAATCTACAAACAGGAAGCCAAAATCGCCATCGGGGCAAGGTCGGCACTCTTTGCACCGTTGGCAAATCTGGGGTTGATCGTGGTCGATGAAGAACACGAAAACTCCTACAAGCAGTCCGAGGCACCCCGCTATTCGGCAAGAGATGTGGCGGTCATGCGGGGCAAGCTGGAAAATGCCGCCGTGATTTTAGGCAGTGCAACCCCTTCGCTGGAAACCTATTACAACGCTCTTAACGGCAAATACAAACTCTGGACTTTACAGCACCGTGCCGAAGACTCTCCCCTGCCGGAAGTAAAGGTGGTGGATTTGGCACTGGCGCAAGCCCGCGCAAGAGAAAATCACGAAAAAAACAGTTCGCTTTTTACCCCGGAGCTGGTTACAGCCATCCACGACCGCTTGCGTTTGAAAGAGCAAGTGATACTCTTTCTGAATCGCCGGGGCTTTGCCCGGGAGCTTGCCTGCCCCGAGGATATATGTACCTGGGTAGCCGAGTGTCCCGATTGCTCCAAAGCCTACATCTATCACAAAAGCCGACAGATGCTTACTTGCGGCCTTTGCGGCAGAATAGCCCCGGCACCGGTGCATTGCCCCCAATGCAACAGCGAGGTATTGAAGTTCCACGGCGTGGGCACAGAACGCATCGAAGAAGCCGCCAGACGGATCTTCCCTTTTGCAAGGATCGAGCGGATGGATTCCGACACCATGCGGAGTGCCGACAGCCACGAAATAACGCTGGAAAAGTTCCGCCGGGGCGAGCTGGATATACTTATCGGTACGCAGATGATCGCCAAAGGGCTGGATTTCCCCAATGTTACTTTAGTGGGAGTCATCAATGCCGACAGCGGGTTGAATATCCCCGATGTGCGGGCCTCCGAGCGGACTTTTCAGCTGCTGACCCAAGTGGCGGGCCGGGCCGGACGGGGCGATAAACACGGCGAAGTGATAATTCAGACTTTCAGCCCCTACAACGATGTTATACGCTACGCCGTGGCGCAGGATTTTCCGGCGTTTTACGAATACGATTCAGCGGTGCGGCAGGTTTTGCAATATCCGCCATTCGGTCATTTGATAGCCCTCTACGCCAGAAGCGAAAACGAAAGCGACGCCGTGGAAGTGATAAACGCTGTTTTCAACAAAGCCAAAGCCTTTTGCGACGAAAGCGTTATCGCTGTGGAACCGGCACCGGCACCGCTGGCACGGATCAAAGGCAAATACCGCTACATAGCCACTTTCCGGGGCGAAAAGATTTCGCAGGTGCGGCGGGCACTGCGGCACTTTGTACTGCACGAAGTCTGGAAAAAATCCGTAGATTTATATCTGGATATGGATGCAGTGAGTTTGATCTGATAAAGCTCCGGAAAATTATTCCAGAATTGTTTTTTCAATATTAAGCACTACCGAACCTTTGCTGGCATCTTGCAGAAAAGCTGCCAATTCGGCTTGATTTGCTTCCGGCAGCCGCCCGGTAAACTCTATATTATCGGCGTAATTTTCCTCAAAGGCTTCAAACTTCAACCCCTCCAGCAGCTTTTTGGTTTGATCCAATAGATTGTAAGGCAAGGCAAAGTTGATGTGTGCCATCATTTGCAGCTCCCGGGTGGGGGCATTTTCCAAGGCGATTTGCGCCGCTTCGGTATAGGCTTTGACCAAGCCGCCGGTGCCCAGCTTGATGCCGCCGTACCAGCGGGCTGTGGTCAGAATAAAGTTGGTGATGCCGGAGTTTTTCACCACTTCCAGCGTGGGCCGTCCGGCAGTACCCGCGGGCTCGCCATCGTCGGAACAACCCAGAATCCCCCCGGAATTGCCCACAACAAAGGCAAACACGATGTGCCCGCCATTGTCGTATTTGAGCTTCTGACTGTGCCAGATCGCCCGGGCCTTTTCGGCACTATCCACCGGGATAGCCTCCGATAAAAACCGGGACTTCTTAACCACCATTTCAGCAACGGTCGGAGCAGTCAGAACTTTCATAATGTATTAGCTTTACAGTTGAAACTTGAGGAGGGGAAAAATGGTTGTTGCAAAACTGTTTTGTGGGGAAAAGAACCTTTTTGAAAAAAGGTTCTTTTCCCCACACCCCATTTTCCAAAAACTTTCGCCGGAATTACTTTTATTACAAGTAATAAAAGTAATTCCAACTTATTTTATATAAGAAAGATATAATGTTTTATCTGCGATAAACTTTACTACTGTCATATAAATTCAAGCTTTTGCGGTATAACACTCTGAAACATGCCGCAGTATTGTGGATGGATTGCAAATACGGCAAGTGCCGGAAGTTTTTTCCGGCTACCTGTAAGGTAACCGGAAAAGGCTTACGGTGCTTGTTCTTTTGCAAGACGCCGCAAGACAAGGCTGGATTTCAGAGTGTTTTACCGCTTACTCTGTAAGGTAACCGGAAAAGGCTTACGGTGCTTGTTCTTTTGCAAGACGCCGCAAGACAAGGCTGGATTTCAGAGTGTTTTACCGCTTACTTTTTACCGACGAATTTTTCGACATAAGGCATCATTGCCTGTGCCCAGATCTCGTAACCGGCATCGTTGGGGTGCAGCACATCGGGCATCAGAGTTCTGGGCAGATTGCCTTTTTTATCGACAAATTTATCGGTGATGTCGCAGTAGAAAACATTCTTGTCATCGCCCAGCTTGCAAATAACTTTATTGATTTCGGCAACCTGTTTGCGGAAAATGTGTTTGGCATTGGCACCACGGGGGAATACGCCGAAAAGCAGGATCTTGGCCTCGGGCAGCTGGGTGCGGATACCTTCCACGATCTTGGTGACTCCGGCAGCAGCGGCAGCGGGAGTGGAGCGTTTGTGACCGATATTGTTGGTACCGATCATGACCACCACCATCTTGGCTTTGAGGTTCTTGAGATAGCCGCTTTCGTTGACTACCCACAAAGTGTTTTCGGTGCGGTCGCCGGAATACCCCAGATTGATGACCTTGTAGTTGCTGAAATACTTTTTGTAAGTAGCCAAACCGCCGATTTTTCTCTTGTTCTTTGCACCGTCATTATCCCAGAAATGGGTGATGCTGTCGCCGATAAAGACCACATCCACATCGTTTTTGTAATCAGCGATCTGCTTGAGTTTGGCATCGTAACGCTTGTGCCAAGTGCTCTTTCTCTTGGCGTTGGGATTGTTGCGGGCTTTGGGAGTAGTGGCGATTTGCAAACCGCCATCAGCCGGAATAACATAGGGTTTTCTCTTGGGCTTGGCAGCCTTTTTGGCAGCGGGCTTGGCGGCTTTTTCAGCGGCGGGTTTTTCAGCGGCTTTGGTTTCAGCCGCACTCACACTGAATGCGGCGAAGGCTGCGGCAAGCAGCATAAGCAATGTCTTTTTCATGATTTTTCCTTTGTTTGATCAAGATATTGTGATTTTTTATTTTTTGCTATGTTCCCGATAAAGGTTGATATGGGAGCCTTGGGGAAGAGGGAAAAACCTTTTTGAGGAAAGGTTCTTTCCCTCTTCCCCAACTTGTCACGGCGTAGCCCGCAGGGCGAAGACGGAACCCCATCACCCTTTTCCAAACCTT
>JAZMZK010000121.1:0-18953 GCA_045585955.1 Victivallaceae bacterium | reverse complement strand
CCTGTCCGACCTGTCCGACCTGTCCGACCTGTCCGACCTGTCCGACCTGTCCGACCTGTCCGACCTGTCCGACCTGTCCGACCTGTCCGACCTGTCCGACCTGTCCGACCTGTCCGACCTGTCCGACCTGTCCGACAAGCCTTGCCGCGGCGAAGCTTCAGCGTAGCCGAGCCGCCACACACACTGCGGCTTACAATGGCGGCACTATCTCCCAATATCTCCCAATACCTCCCAATACTTCCCAATACTTCCCAAGCCGCCATCTACCGTTCTGCCCGCGTATGCGGTGGGGGCGGCATCAGCCGCCACGCTGCCCATTGCTTACCCCGGCGGCACCAAGCCGCCACACACACTATTGCTCGCCGGGGGCGGCACGATTTCCCATACTCTCCCATACTCTCTCATACTTTCCCATATTTTCCCACGCCGCCATCTACCGTTCTGCCCGCGTATGCGGCGTAGGCGGCATTAAGCCGCCACGCTATACTGTTGCCCGCAAGTTCCCGCCGGGGAACGGCGGGGCGTATGCGGTGCGTGGGCACAAAAAAACTCCGGGGTTTGGAAATTGCTTTCCAAACCCCGGAGTAAGATTCGCTATCAAGTTAATCAGGCGGCAACCGCCCGATCAACCTTCAAACTCCGATTACGCCATAACAGCGGCAATCGAGTAGCTGGTGGAACCTTCTTCGGTACGAGTCACCTTAATCTCGTAGGTTGCGCCTGCCGCTGCATTGAGGATGTAATCACCAGTTTCATCATCTTTGTACAATTCGTAGGAGTTGTCTTGGATGGTCAGTTCGAAACCTGTGGTATCGCCCAAGAAATCGATTTTAAAGTCTTGAGATGTGCCATATTCGCCATTCCAAGTAAACTTGATGATGTCGACATCGTCACTGAAGGTGTTGTCGCCTTCAAACTTGCCGACCCAGCCGCAGAGCATTTCTTCGCCGCCGTCCCAGACGATAGCTTCTTCGTTGTCAGCGAGTTCTTCGGCTTCGCCCATGAAGTACCAGCTGGTGTCACCCAGGTCAACAACGGTGACATTGCTGTCTTTGACGGCTGCCGTGAGGCCGGCAACATTGTCGCTGTTGGCATAGATTTTACCCTTACCGGCAACAGCAGCGTCGCCAAGGAGTTTTATGCCTTCAACATTGTCGCCTTCGTCACCATTGTCGTCATCAGGTACAACAGCAGCGCCATTAGCAGGAGTATTTACTTCCCAGAAGATCAGTTCGCCGTTGACATTGAGCTTATCTTCGGCATCCAATGCAAGGTAGGTTCTGCCATCTTCACTTTCATTACCGCTGACAACCAGAGTGGCTTTTTTGGCGATGTCGAAAGTTTCGGCATTGAGGTTTTTGTCATCAACCTTGGCGGTACCGGTGTAGGAACCGATCATGTTGAATTCGTCCTTGACGGAAACCTTCTTGAAACCGCTGATATCGCCCATGATATTGGCATCGCTCATGGTCAAATCACCGGCAACATAGTCCTTGACCTCGGCTTCACCCCAGCCCCAATCATCTGTGTACTCGTAGCGCTCAACAGTGTTGCCGCCGACTACATCGCCCCAGACACTACCGTCAGTCACACTGACTTTCTGATAGCCTTTGATGTTGCCAGTAACTTTAACATTGTCTTTGAGGGTTACGGTACCGACTGCCTTGTATTCGGTCACTTCGCTGGAACCAGCTTTGAGTATACCAGCTTCGTACTCGTACTGACAGGTATAAACCATGTTACGATCACTGGTAATGTTGCCATTAACATACACATCCTTTTCGGCATCATCTTTG
Source organism: Victivallaceae bacterium (assembly GCA_045585955.1). Lineage (GTDB taxonomy): Bacteria > Verrucomicrobiota > Lentisphaeria > Victivallales > Victivallaceae > SIG78. The sequence continues at coordinate 17,157 of JAZMZK010000121.1, read as the reverse complement.
TTCCACCCGGAAATCTTGACAGTGGCAAAGTCTTTGACATCACCCGTAATATTGTAATAAGTATCGGCATCATAATTTTTGTCCAGAGCAAAGGTCAACGAACCAACGATCTTGAAATCATTCTTTTCTTCATAGATACCAGTATACTCACTACCGCGATATGCGTCGTAAGAAGCATATTCAAATGTACCAGTATAGTTGAAAGTTTTATTTATCGAAGCATAAACGCTATTGCTATCGCCATAGCCATCAACAGAAACAATCGAGTTGGTGAGTTTGACTGTCTTGTAACCATCAATCCCTGAAACCACAGAATCAGTTGCGGTAAAGCTGCCGGAAGCAGTTGCATTTTTAGTATACTTGTATTTTTCGGTTACTTTGCCATCTTCCGCAGTTTTGAATTCGCTGCTCTCATTGTAGGTGAAGGTATCAACAATTTCAGCCAAGCCAATTTCAGCATTTTTCAAGGTTACAGTCTTGTAGTTATAGACATTACCGGCAACAGCATCTGTCAGCTTGACAGTGCCAGCGATATTGCCGGATTTCTTTTCATTGTACTTGCCGTTGATTTCGCCATTATATTCGCCGCCACCCCATTCATAATTCTCAACGATAGTTTCGGTTTCAGAATAGGACTCATTGCGTTCAACAGTGATATCACCGACCTTGATCAGATTGGCGGCAACATCGTCCGTGGCGGCAGTGCCAGTGATGGTTACATTGGCAAAGTTACTGATGTCGCCATAGATGTAGGCATAAACCTGACCTTCAGCGGGAATGGCAGCGTTTTTGTCCAACTTGATAGTTACCGAACCGGCAGCACTTTGAGTTTCCTTTTTAGTGTACTTGTCGGTAAGCTTCTTGTTGGTCATATCACAAATATCGTATTCAAGATCTTCCCAATATGCAATATAATTGGCATACACTTCGGTACTGTTTTCAGTGCAGCTATAGTTGAAGCTGCCGGTGATGTTGCCAGCTTCGGTATTGGTCAGCTTAACTGTGGCGTAACCTTCAATATCGCCATTCCGGGACCAAATACCATCAGTTGTACCGATGTAGGAGTCAACTGCGGTAAAGCTACCGGCGGCACTGCTCTTATAAGTTTCTATTTCATTTACAGTAACCTTGCCATCTTTAGCAGTCTTGTAAACAGTTTCTTCTTTTTCGCTGTAATTATCACCGAAAACAGCTTCGTAGATGCTGGCATTCTTCAGAGTAATGCTCTTGTAACCATAAACACTTTCTGCCTCAACATCAGTCATCTTAAGAGTACCGGCGGCAATACGCTGCCTATCATCAACTTCTTTGCCGTTGATGGTGCCGCCAGTAAGGTGACCGTTCCATTCGGAACCGCCGCTCCATTCGGGATCATCTACGACCGAATCCAAATCCTTTTCGGTAATATTTTCGGCAGCATAGATTTGGCCGGCAACAATTTTCTTATCGCCATTACCAGTCAGGGTAACAGTGGCATAACCATTGACATTACCAATTACAACACCATGGTCAGCATCTTTATCAACAACGACCTTCACCGAACCGGTAGCACCTATTTTGGAAACAGTTTCGGTGTAAACAGCATCATACTCATTTAAAATAGCCTTGACATTGGCAACGGTATCTTCGTAGATCGCTTTATAACTGTCAGAAAGTTTATCAGTGTTGTTTGTGATATTGCCAGCCCCGCAGTTGGTCAAACTGACAGTATTGTAACCAGTGATATCGGCACCATAAAATACAGTTCCGCTATCGCTATACCGACCAGCGGTGGAGTTCTTCAGAGTAACTTTGCCGCCACGGATACCAGTCATTTTACCGGTAACAGTAAGCTGGATCAAATCGCCATCAGAATCTTCTTCATCCTTGATATCTTTGACCGTTTGGGAGAAATTGGTATCACGCTGGTTATCCAAGCTGATATCATATTCAACACAGCTGTCTTCCAGCTCAACAGTTGCAAATTCACTCAAGCTGTAAACAACGGCATTGTTCTTCAATTTTGCAGTACCATCAGCTTTGTAGCTGGCTTTATACTGGGCGGAACCCTTTTTCTTCGCCCAGTCGATCTTATTGCTCACAGCGACCTTACTGTAAGAGTTACCTTCACTCCAGTCAACCTCATATTCTCCAGTCCATTCACCTTCAAGCCAGACTTCAGTGGCGGTGAGGTTTGAGCCCTGATTGGCTGCGTGCTCAACAGTCGCCCCATCAACGGTAACATTTTTGTAACCTTCGATTTCATTAACATAAGCACCGTCTTTAACAGTAACAGAACCGGTGGCTTGTTCTTCGCTGCTGATCCAAAGATCGTCCGCGCTGAAAGAATCTTTGTATTCCAAAGCCCCAATGTGATTAACCATCGCATCTTCGCCGGCTACTTCAACAGTCTTGTAACCTTCGATCGAAGCAACTTCACCATTGATAACAGCCTTGCCGGCAGCCTGCACACTGTCGCTTTTCAACTGGGGTTCAGCACCTTCTTCAGCCTTGTAAAAGGTTTCCTTATCCTGTGCCGTACTGATTTGAGAATTCACAACTGCACCGGCTTCAACAGTAATGTTGGCAAAGTCTTCAATTACCAGATTTTCAGGAAGAGCGATTTCATTTTGCTCTGTATCTTTACCCCAGCCACCGGAAATAATCAGAGAACCTTTATTGTCGGCATCGATCTCAACTTTTGCTTCGCGACCAGCGACAAAGTTCAGCATTTCGACAGTAAGGGTATCTTTATCAAGAACAAGCTTGCTGCCGACATAGTCGATTCCAGCAACTTCAATCTCCGTAGCATAGGGTTCTTCACGAGAGTTGTTCCAGGCATCAATATTATTCTGATTTTCTGCGTAATAATCAGCCTTGGTATATTCTTCAGAAAATACAACAGCAGTGATGTTTTTTTCTGCGATATAAGCAGCAACCAAGACATCAAATCTGTTGGCATCAGTGGCCTGAACAAATTCCAGAGCAGCCTGTACAGTAGCAAAAGCATCAGTACCAATTGTATACTTATTGCCACCAACCTTGACTTCATCACCAGCGTCTTTGCCAGCCCACTTTTCATTTACATACATCTTCATAACTTTACCCTTTCGCTTAGTTATTTATGGGTTTTCACTACAATTTTATTTTACACGCACTCAACAAACCAATAATGCATAAAAACAAAAAAGCTGGAATACGCATTTCTTATGCGTTTCCAGCAAGCAATATTTTCATTTTTGTAAGCCTGTTCTTCAATCACCACAGCCTCGGGTGGGGGACAAGGATAGACCTTGGGTAAATAACGAATTATCCACCTTCAAGACTGCCTTACAGGGAACTATCATTTTCGCAATCTTGTCCATAACAGACTCTCGCCCCGCCTCTATTATTGCCCCGAAAGTTTCAACTCAAAAAAACTTAAGCGTTGAAACTCCGACCTTGCACTTCAAAGTTTTTACAACCTGAACAACACCGTCCTCCTTCGCTGAAGCTACGGAGGACATTTTTCCGCAATTAACTTGCGGCTATGTCACTATCTTATGCAACACCGTCCCCCTTCGCTGAAGCTACGGAGGACATTTTTCCGCATTTAACTTGCGGCGATGTCACTATCTTTGGCAACACCGTCCTCCTTCGCTGAAGCTACGGAGGACATTTTTCCGCAATAAACTTGCGGAAAAATGGTGGAGAAAAAGGGACTCGAACCCTCGACCCTCACACTGCCAGTGTGATGCTCTAGCCAACTGAGCTACTTCCCCAGTCCGTTCAACTGCAATTAATTTACTCTTTTTTTTTCTATATTGCAAATTTTTTTTTAGAATATTTGGGAATTTTTGGGAGAATTTGGGAATTTGGGAAGTATTGGGAAATTTTGAGAAGTTTTGGGAGATGGTGCCGCATACGCGGGCGGTATGGTTGATGGCAGATTGGGAGAGCTTGGGAGTTGTGCCGTTCGCTGTTTGCTTTGGGCTTGTTTGGTGGTGCTTGACCGGGCTCTTTCTTATACCTTATATTAATATTGGCGGCTTTTTTCCTTTCTTTACTTGAACTTTTCCGCTTTTGAGCTATCTTATATAATCTTTTATTATTAAGAGGTAGTAATGCAGAATATTTCCGAAAACCGCCGCAAGATCAATGAGCTTTATCAGCGTTCCGGCAAGTATCACCCCGACGCTTATGAGTTCATCACTTCTTGCGTTATTGAACAAGTCAATGCTTTGCCCGAACCAAGACATCTCTCGGCTGCCGAATTATTAACGGGGCTTAAAAAACAATTCCAATCCAATTTCGGATTCCTTGCCGCCGATGTTCTGGAGTCGTGGGGTATAAAGTCTGCCTCCGATATCGGCGAGATCGTCTTTGACCTTATTTCCTTAAATATTTTAAGTGCTTCCGACGATGATAAACGCTGCGACTTTGATCTGGAATTCAACCTCACTGAACCGCCTTGCTTGAGAAAAGCTTCGCCCAACATGGAGATTCCGCAAATTGACTGACCGATCTTTAATGCCCGTAAGCGTCAGAGCTTTGCCCAATGGTTCTGTGCTTTATCACATACTCAACAACTCCAAGTTGACCCGTATTCAGGCGGTCATGCGTACCGGGAGCATCCATGAAGAGGAGTTTTCCGGCTGCGGACTATCCCACTTTCTGGAACACATGCTCTTTGGCGGCTGCACCGGCTACCCCGGCGAATCCGCTGCCGATACCATTCACTCCCTCGGCGGCGAGTGCAACGCTTACACCACTTTTGACCACACTGCTTACTATGTGGAAGTACCGGTTGCCATGTTTGATAAGGCTGCCGATGTGCTTGTTGCCATGGTCACCAAGCCTGAATTCCCGCTGGAAAAATTCAACAGCGAAAAAGAGGTCATTGCCCGGGAAGCGGATATGATCTTTGACCGCCCGGCTCATGTGATGATCCAGCAGCTCTGGGGCGGGATCTTCCCCAACCACCCTGCCCGGCTGCCCATTATCGGCTACCCCGACAAAATCGCCGGAGTTACCCGGGATATGATGGTGGAGTATTATCTGAAACGCTATGGAGCTATGCGGTCGCACTGGATCGTGACCGGCGACCTTGATACCGACCATATTGCCACGGTTTTGAGCGATCTATCTGCGGATTTCCGCCGGGGCAATTTGAATGAAATCGTGTTGCCGCAGGTGCCGGAACCGGCCTTTGCCCGGCGTTACACCACAACTTTTGCCGATCCTTTGACCCGTTTGGCGTGGGGTGTAAAAGCGCCTGAAGCCGCTGGCAAAGTTACTCCGGCGTTGGATCTGTTGGGCGGAATTTTAGGCGGCAGTGACAGTTCGCACCTGCCCTTTGAGCTTATTTGCAAAGAAAATCTGGCTCTGGCGTGTGATGCGGAGTTTGACGGCATGAGTTTCGGCAGCATATTGGCAGTTTCGGCAGCTTGCGAACCAGCTAAACAGAGCAAGCTCGAAAAGGCTCTTGCCAAACAGCTTGCCCAAGTCCGCAACAAGGGTGTGACTGCTGCGGAACTCAAGCGGGAGAAAATGCAGCAGGCTCTGACCATGTATCAACTTTTGAAAAACACCTCTTCCACCGTCAGCATGGTCAATGGTATGATCATGAACTTCGGCACGCCCGATGTTACGCTTTATTTGGATAAGCTCAAAAAAGTTACCCTTGAAGAGATCAATCAGGCGGCGTTTGAATATCTTGACGAGCAGAAAATCGTGCAATCTTCTGTTTCGCCCGATGCGGCAAAAAGTCTGGTTCGCAAACCCAAACAGGAAAAATCTGCCGCCCGGACAGTAACTGGCACGCTCAAAAACTCCAGCCGTTTTGCGGTGTTGGAGCGGAACAATATTCCGCTGGATACCCTTTCGGCGGTTTTGCCTGCCGGGCCGGTTTGGGAAAACGGTTATTCCAAGGGTATGACCCAGCTTTTGAGCAAGCTCATTGCCACCGGGTACAACGGTATTGCGGAAGAGAAATTCTACACGCTTTTGGACGATCTCGGCATTGATCTGGATGTCAGCTGCGGGAACAACACTCTGGCCGTGGAGTTGACTTATCCGCCCAAATCGCAGAAGTTTGCCGAAGATATTTTTGTGAAACTGTTGACTGAACTCCGGCTGGATCAGAAAATCTTTGACCGCATACAAAACAATCTTGCTGAACAGCTTGCCAGCCGCTTGATGGATACCAATTTTGCCGGTTCGGTGGCTGCCAAACGGTTGATTTTCGGCGATCACCCTGCCGGAAACAGCCGCATGGAAAGTTTGGAAGAGTTACAGAAGATAACCCTTGATGAAGTTCAAAAGTTTTTTGCCGCCCGTTTCTCGCCTCAATGGGTGATCTTTGGAGCAACTGCCGCCCCCGGCAAGCTGAAATCAGCAGAAGAGTATCAAACTTATTTTGAAAATATTGCAGCAAATATCTTATGGAGCAAAGAAGTTTTGACTCCGCCGGTGGGGGCGACCAGAGAGTATCTGGCAAGTTTGGAAAATCCGCAGATCCACAATATTGAGCTGCCCAGAGAGCAGAACACCGTGATTTGTGCAGTCGCCGGAGGTTTTGCCCACACGCAGGAATATTATGCGTTGCTGATATTGGATGCCGCTCTCAACGGTCTGGCGAGCCATTTATTTAAGGAAGTCCGGGAGAAGCGGCAGCTTGCCTACTCCACAGGCATTTGGACAAATTGCGGTCTGGTGCAGGGCGTTGTGGGGCTTCATGCCGGAGTGCTGCCCGAAAATGCCAAGTTGGCGTTGGAGTGTTTGAATAGTGAGCTTGACCGCCTGATAAATCAGGGGTTGACCGCCGATGAGTTCGCTGCCGCCAAGCTGGCTGCTTTGAGTGCTTACGCCAAACAAATGGAGTGTGCCGACGCAAGATTACTGCACTTGCAGCTGGGTTTGTTCTATAATGATAAAGCTGAAAATTGTTTGCAGGATGCACAAATAATCAGCTCCATGCCCCTTGCGGAGTGCAACGCTTTACTCAAAGAAGTCCTGACCCGGTCGCCCCGGGTGCTGGTCAATGCCGGAAAAATTTCATCTTAATATAAGGATATATATATGAGCAACAAATACTTGATCGGGTTTGACATCGGCGGTACAAAAATCGGTATCGGTTTGGGCACAACCAATGGCGTGATCGTGCAAAGCGACCGGCTCGACAATAAAAATACTGATCCGGCGGTGATCTTGCCCCGGCTGGCGGCAATCGCCAAAGAGCTTATGGCAAAAGAAAATATCACCGGCAAAGATGTGCTGGCATTCGGTATATCCACGCCCTCCCCGGCGGATATACCCAACGGCATCATTACCACGCCGCCCAACAATCCTTATTGGCGGAATGTGCCTATCAAGAGCTATCTGGAAAACGCTTTGCAGATCCGGGGCTGTTTTGAAAATGATGCCAACTGCGGAGCTTTGGCAGAGTGGCTCTTCGGAGCTGGCAAAGGCTGCAAGGATATGATTTATCTGACTATGAGTACCGGCATCGGTGCCGGGATCATTGCCGGGGGCAAACTGGTGCAGGGCAAAAGTTTTCTTGCCGGGGAGATCGGTCACTCCGTGATCGAACCTCATGGCAGACAGTGCAACTGCGGGCTCAAAGGCTGTTGGGAAGCCTACTGCGGCGGCAGAGCCATCGCCCAGCGTATGCAGGAAGAACTTGCCGGACAAACCGGTCATGCCATGCTCAATTATGCCAAAGATGGTTTGCTTGAAAATCTGGATATGCTTTCGCTGGAAAACGCTGCCCGTGATGGTGTGGAATACGCTGTAAAACTCTGGGACGAAATGTGTCTGCGTGACGCACAGGCGTTCGGGATGCTTATGAACATATTCAACCCCGAAAAAATCGTGCTGGGCACCATTGCTTATGCCGCCGGGGATTTCTTTATGGAGCCGGTAAAAAAGTATTTGCCTGACTTTGCGTGGAAAGAAACTCTTGAAGCGTGCGAAGTCGTACCGAGTTTGCTCAAACGGGATATCGGCAGTTATGCCGGACTTGCCGGAGCTTTGTATGAACTCAAGCAGACGGGAGTCCTTTGATGAAAACATTGATTTCCCGGGAAGAGATACAAAAGCGGATCGAAAGTCTGGGTAAAGAGCTTACTGAATATTACAAAGATAAAGATCTGACGGTAGTTTGTCTGCTCAACGGAGCCATGATCTTTGCTTCGGATATCATGCGAGCCATGGAGCTGCCGCTGCAATACGATACCTTTGCAGCATCCAGCTATGTAAACACCAGCTCCACCGGGGAGTTGAAGATCCGCAGCGGCCTCAAGCTGCCCATCGAAAACCGCCATGTATTGTTGATCGACGATATTCTGGATACCGGTTTTACCATGAAGTGCATTATCGAGGAGTTTACCCGAAAGGGTGCTTTGAGCGTAAAAAGCTGCGTTTTGCTCAATAAAAAAATCAAAGACAAACTTTTCTCCGACCCGGATTGGGTGGGATTTGAGATCGAAGACGAATTTGTAGTGGGCTACGGCCTTGACTATAACGAGGAATACAGAAATCTGCCGTTTATCGGCGTATTAGATCAGGAGTAAAAAATATGCGTACCAATCACCTCCGCACCATCAGCCACTGGTTCACCTGGGAAGATATGGATTTTCCCAATCCCGCAGTAGAAGAACGCATCCGGCAAAAGGTTGCCGCCGCTGCCGCTGCCAAAGTGGAACTGGCAGTGGTTTTCGGCTATCATTTCCGCTGGGATTACATCTTTAACTTTGACTTGATCCACAAACTTATTGCTTTTACGGTCAATGAATATCACAAATACGGCATCAAGGTCATCGACCACCATTCGGCGGTTTTGACTTACCGCCCCCGGAACTGGGAAGACCGTGTGGAAAACTTCAACCGCAACCATCACCATGTGCCCATGACGCCCGACCCGGCGTTTATCGACTGCTTGAGCTATGCGGGGAAAAAACTCAACGACTTCCGGCAGCGGCGGGTGGATGATAATACGCCTATATATATAGCAAGGTATCACTCCGAATGTTTTTGTGTGAACAATCCGGATTTCCGCTTTGCTTATCAAAGCTATGTGCAGCGGCTCTTTTCCGATACCAATATCGACGGACTTATGTGCGACGATGTCTGCCACTACGCCCACTGGGCAAGCTGCGGCTGCGAACATTGCCGGAAAAAATTCAACCTTGCCACCGGCAAAATACTGCCGGATACCAGCGACTTCAGCTTCTGGGGCAATTACGACAATCCGGATTTCCGCATGTGGATAAAACAGCATGCCGAAGATGGCAGGGACTTCCTTGCCATGGTGCGTAACGCCATACCGGCGGGCAAACTTTTGACCAGCTGTTGCAGCAGTTCCACCGGCAAAAGCAATGACAACAGCGGGCTGGATATGGCGGTATGGCACAGCTCGCTCAATACAGTTATGCTGGAAATGTGCGGCAATATATCAGGCGGCAAAAACTCCATTGAAGTCCGCATACCCGATATGCTCCTCAATGGCGGAATTGCCGAAAAATACGATATGCCCTGTCTGGGCTTGGGTTACGCATTTTTCCCGGCAGAAGGATTCCAGACCTGGAGCTTGAACAAATTTTTCAACAGCGACAGCTGGATCTCCACGCACAAGACCCGCTGCGGCTTGACTTTTGAAGAACAGTGCCAGCTGCCCGATGAGCCGGAGATCGTCCACGAAGCATACAACTTCGATGCCCGCTATCCGGAACTTTCGGAACTGACTGATACCGCCCAGGTGGCAGTCTATTTCAGCAGTGCCTCCCGCAACTACAACGGCAGTTTTTCTGCGGATTATGCGGATGGGTTCAAGGAAATAATCCGGGCACTTTACCGCAGCAATGTAGCAGTGAATGTAACTTCGGAAGTTCCGGAAAATGCCGATAAGATCAAGTACCTCATTCTCTCCAACTGCGACAGTTTGAGCGATAAAGAACTTGCCGCATTTGCCAGTTATCAGCAATCCGGCGGTACGCTGATCGTTACCGGTTTGATGGGTTCTTGCGATGAATTTGGTACAGCCAGAGCCAGCGGTTCACCTTTGAAGAAGTACGGCATCGACCCGCAAAAGCCGCAGGTTGACCGGACTTTGTCGCCGGAAGTGCGGAAAGAGTTTTTCCAGATCACCTTCTGGGAGATCCCCGGCACGGTGCCGCCGGTCGTTGAATTTACCGGCAAAGAAAATCTGCCGGAACCTGACAAGTACGGCTTCTATAAACTTGCAGAAAAACTGTTGTGGACCCCGGTGCTGGGCAACGCTCCCGGACAGGCGGAAAATATTGCTGAAATGCTGAAAAACATGATCCAAACCGATTTGCAGATCACGCTGCCGGAAGATTTGCGTTACCGGGTCTATACCGATAAAAACGGCAACAGCGTGGTGCATTTTATGCCAATAACCATTACGGCAAATCTGCACCCCACGGTAAAACTGCACAAAACCGGCAACCCCATCGTGGAATCACTGAACTACGGCGAGCTGACCGGCACAGTGGAAATCGCCGGCAACATCAAAGGTGCCAAGCTCTACGCTGCTGACTTGAGCGAAGTAAAAGCGATCCCGGTAACAGCAGGCCAAGCGGTGGTTGAATTGCAGGGCTTGAAGAGATTTTTCTCGGTGATAGTAGAAAAGTAAAACCGTTTGATTGCAATTTCTGCTTTCAGCTTTATTAAAAAAATCAGGTGTAAATCTATGAAAGAATATAAAAGTTACTTCCGCACTGTGGTTGACGAAATGGCGGGCTATGCCCCCGGCGAGCAGCCCAAGATGCTGGATCTGGTTAAACTCAACACCAACGAAAACCCCTTTCCGCCCTCCCCGGCGGTGCTGGGGGCGTTGGAAACCTTCGATGGCTCTATGCTCCGGCGCTACCCCGACCCCATGGCGGACAGCCTTTGCTCTGCCATTGCCGAAGTGAATAATGTAACACGCAACATGGTGATCGCCGGTAACGGTTCCGACGATATATTGACCATGACTTTCCGGGCATTTACAGCCCCGGATAAGCCGGTGGCGATCATGGAGCCGACCTATTCGCTTTACCCGGTATTGGCAAAAATGCAGGAAGCTCCGGTAATCAAGATAGCGTTGCAGGAAGATAATAACTTTGCCATGCCCGATAATGTGCTTGAACAAGCCAAAGATGCAAACATCCTTATCATCACCCGTCCCAACGCCCCCACCGGCAACAGTTTTCCGAAAGCCGATATCCGGAAGATCGCAGAAGAATTCAACGGCATACTTTTTATTGACGAAGCCTACGCCGACTTTGCCGACGATAACTGCATGGATCTGGTGCACGAGTTTGCCAATGTTATAGTCAGCCGCACTTCCAGTAAAAGTCTGGCACTGGCGGGATTGCGGTTCGGTTACGCCGTAGCCCACCCCACGATCATCGAAGGGCTGAACAAGCTCAAAGATTCCTACAATATGGATATGTTGACCCAGAAGCTGGCGGAAGCCGCAGTGCGGGATCAGGAATATTTGCAAACCACTCTTGCCAAAGTAAAAACTCTGCGTGCTGAACTGGCATGCGAGCTGGAAAAACTGGGCTTTAAGCTTATACCAAGTCAGGCAAACTTTATCTTTGCCGCTCCGCCGGATAATGATGGAGCCAAAGCGTTCAAATTTTTGCGTGACCACGCAGTGATCGTCCGATATTTCCCCGGCGAAGTCACCGGTAAATATCTGCGGATAACCGTAGGCACCGCCGCCCAGAATCAGCGGTTGATTTCAGTATTGCAAGAACTCTACAAGTAATCCTGTAAAAAATCATTGCCGACAGCTTAAAAAGTTGTCGGCAATTTTTTTTGCGGTTATTTACCCAACAATGCTTACCGCACCAGTTTGCTTATGGCTTTGAACGCCGGGTGTTTGGCACTTTTAAGCAGCATGAAGAGAATGGCTTCGGCACTTGCCACGGTGCAGCCCGCATGACGGAGCTGGGAGAGTGCCGTATCCAGATCGCTTGACTTGCGGGAGTTTACCGCATCAGCAGCTATAAAAACTTTGTACCCCGCATTAAGTGCATCCAATGCAGTTTGAGCCACGCATACATGCGATTCAATACCGCAAATGATCATTACCGGGCGTTTTTCTATATCCATAGCCTTTGCAAAAGCCTCTTCGCCGAAACAGGAAAAACTGGTCTTGGCAATGACTTGGGTATTTTCAGCAAAAAGCTCCGACAGCTCCGGCACCGTATTGCCCAAACCTTGAGGATACTGTTCAGTGACCACCACCGGCACACCCAGTTCGTTCATACCTTTGACCAGCATTTGAGCCCGGTTCAGCACCAGTTCAGGGTCATTCATGGCAGGCAAAAGTTTAGCCTGAATATCTACAACAACGCATACGGCGTTATCGCTTGCGGGGTAACAAAACATTTTCAACTCCTTTTTATCAATAACTTTTTGAAGATTGCGTTCCGTAAAAAGTTTCCGACAGCTTGATGGGGCTGGGCGGCAAACTTTCGCCATTGAGAAAGCGTTCCACCAGATCGGCAGCCGCAGTCACGCTGCCATTTTCCACCCAATGGATCTCCACACCTTCCCGCTCCAGCTTACGGAACCATATATCCTGCCGTTTCACAAATTTTCTTATACTGTAAAGCAGCGTATTCCGCATAACAGCATAGCCGCATTTGTCTTGCAGATACTCTGATACATGGCGGTATTCCAAACCGTAACGCTCCAAAACTTCCCACGGCACATTTTTCTTTTCGTGCAAATCGCGTATTTCGTCGATCATACCTTCCTGCAAGCGGGCATCCAGCCGCTTTTCCACTCTTTCGTGTACCGTTTTCCGGGGAAAGTATACGCCCAGCACCAGCGAATTATCCAAAAGTCCGGCTTCGGCACTCAAACTTACCGCTCTGCCGGTAGCTAATGTGTTTTCAATGGCACGGCGTACCCGCAAAGCGTTGTCCCGGTCTTTGAATCCGGCAAGATCAGCGGGGGCAAGTTCATCGAGCTTGCGGTTCAATTCAGCTAAAGAGAGTTTATCCAGCTTGGTTCGCAGCTCCATATCCGGCTTGGCACCTTCCAGAGTATAGCCTTTGAGTAGAGCATCCAGATAAAGCACGCTGCCGCCGCAGAGAATGGGGAGTTTTTTGCGTTGAACGATCTCTGCCAACGCCCTGCGGGCATCCTGCACAAAACTGAAGAGATCGTAAGGCTCGCCCGGCTCTGCCACATCAATAAGATGATAAGGCACATTGCCATATTCGGAGAGGTCTTTGCCGGAACCTATATCCATGCCCCGGAAGACCTGACGGGAATCAACACTGATGATCTCGCCGGCAAACTTTTCCGCCAAAGCTACCGCCAAAGCGGTTTTTCCCGTTGCAGTTGGACCGGTTACAATAATTGTTTTCGGAAAAAAATTCATTTTTACTTTACATTTCTCTTTTATGAACTATATTACTATTTTGGATATTTACAAGAAAAACACAGCATTATTTACGGTTTTTTTATGAATAAGCAAAAAACATTGCATCAAAGCACCAGTTATTCAGGTATAGCATTGCATACCGGAGTGCGTTCGACCTTGCGTTTTCTCCCCTGCGATGCCAACAGCGGCATAACTTTCCGACGGGTGGATCTCGCCGGTAAGCCGGAAGTCCGGGCGCTGGCCAACAAAGTTGTGGATGTTCGCCGTGGTACAACGATTGGCGAAGGAGCCTGCGTGGCACACACAGTAGAGCACATTATGGCTTCGCTCCACGCTATGAACATTGATAACGCCATTATTGAGATGGATGGACCGGAGCCGCCTATTGCCGACGGCAGCAGTCTGCCTTTCTGGAAGGTTCTGAAAGAGGCCGGGACCGATGAACAAGCTGCCGAAGCGAATTACTTTGTGCCGACCAAGCCGCTTTTTGTGGATGCGGGAGTCACCACGCTGGTATTGCTGCCGTCGGAAAATCCGGAACTCAGGATCAGCTGCACAACATCATTCAAAGGCTGCCCCATCGATCCGCAGTATCTGGATACAGTCATCAATGCTGAAACTTTTGACAGCGATATTTGCGGAGCCAGAACCTTTGTCAACTACGCTGACCTCGGTCAGCTGCTGGCAATGGGGTTGTGCAAAGGCGGCAGTCTGGATAATGCCGAAATCATCCACGACGGAGCTATTATCTGCAAAGATGGCTTGCGTTACGAAAATGAGATCGTGCGGCACAAGATCCTTGACCTGGTGGGCGACTTGTTTTTGTGCGGCCGCCGGGTAACAGGTCATGTTATAGCAGTCAAACCGGGGCACCACCGCAATGTGGAGCTTGCCGGGTTGATAATGCAGGAAATCGCTAAACAGTAATTTTTTACATATAAGAGGTAATTTCAAAAGTCATTCAAAACAAAGGCAAAGAGCAAAACCACAGCTCAGGATAAGGTAGTTTGAGGTGGCTACCTGAAAGGTAACCGCCGAAAACGCTCCTTGTACTGGGCGAAGGTTGTGCCTTTGACGACTTTTGAGGAGTTTTGAAATTACCTCATAAAGCAAACGAAAGAGGTAAATTATGTTGGAAGCCGGAAAAGTTCTCGACTTGAGTGCAATCAAAGCCATTCTCCCCCATCGCAACCCCAATCTGATGCTCGACCGGGTGCAGGTTATTGACGAAAATAATCTGGTGGGTGTTAAAAATTTGAGTATCAATGAGCCCTTCTTTCAGGGGCACTTCCCCGGGCACCCCATCATGCCGGGCGTGCTGCAAGTTGAAGCTATGAAGCAGTTGGGCGAAATCGCTGTCCGCAGCAAGCTCGATCCCAGCGGCAATAATGATGTTTATCTGTGGAAACTTGCCAAAGCCAAGTTCCGCAACCCCAATGTGCCCGGCGACCGTGCCAAGGTGGAAATAACTGTGGTCAGCATTGAAGATGGTGCCGCTGTTATCAACGGTACTGTTTCCAACTCCGGCGGTATTACCTGCGAAGCGCAGTTCACTTTGAAAATGCGTGAAAAATCTGCCCCCACGACCATGCCGGAACTTTTCAACGACTACGACCGTGCCGCCGGTTATGTTAAAGAAATCGGCGATGTGGTTGCGGTCATGCCCCACCGTTTCCCCTTCCTCTTGATCGACGGCATCCGGGAAATGACCGATGAACGGGCGGTGGCAGTAAAGAACCTTACCGGCGGCGAAGCAATGTTTATGCACGCTGCTGAAGATTATGCGGTAATGAACGAAACTGTTTTGTGCGAAATCATGGCACAGGCCGGTTGCGCCTGCGTCTTGGCCCGTCCGGAAAATGCCGGTAAGCTGGGCTTGTTTGCCGCACTTATGGATGCAGAATCCTTTGCCCCCGTCTACCCCGGCGACCAGCTGGTGGTGGATGTGACTCTGCCCCCTGCCCGCAAAACTTTCGGCAAGGGTTCCGGTACTATTTCCGTGGACGGCAAAGTGGTATTCAAAAGCTCTCTGATGTTTGCCATCGTCGATCCGGCGTAAAAATAAGGTAAAAAAGCTATGGATGCCGAACTGAAAAAGAGCAAAAGCAGTGCTTTTGTGGAAATTCTTGACACCACTTTGCGTGATGGCGAGCAGACTCCGGGGGTGGCATTCACTCCCGAAGAAAAGCTCCAGATCGCCAAAGTCCTTATATTGCGTGCCAAGGTTGACCGTTTGGAAATCGGTTCGGCACGGGTATCAGAAGGCGAACGCATCGGGGTACAAAATATTTTAGCGTGGGCGGAAAAGCACGGCGTGCTTGACCGCATGGAAATACTGGGCTTTATCGACGGCGGCAAGTCCGCTCAATGGATCCACGATGCCGGCGGCAAGGTAATAAATCTGCTGGCAAAAGGCTCGGAAAAGCATTGCCGTATCCAGTTGCGGAGCACGCCGGAAAATCACTACGCCAAAGTAGCCAAAGAGATCGAATTTGCCCACTCGCTGGGGCTGACGGTCAATGTATATCTGGAAGATTGGTCAAACGGCTCCAAAGATGATTTCGGCTATGTATACAACTTTATAAAAGTTTTGACCCAGCTGCCGGTTGCCCGCATAATGCTGCCGGATACGCTGGGGGTGCTGGCTCCGGACGAAGTGACCCGTTATCTGGAATGGGTATTTGCGGCGTTTCCGGAGTTGAAGGTGGATTTCCACGGGCACAACGATTACGGCATGGTCACTGCTAACAGCATTGCAGCGATCAAAGCCGGAGTTTCGGGCGTGCACACCACCATCAACGGTTTGGGCGAACGCACCGGCAATCAGCCGCTGCCGGAGCTGACCGTGGCGATCCACGATATGACCGACCGGAAGATAAGAGTTGCCGAAAAACAGCTCTTTTATGTAAGCAGCATGGTGCAGACTCTTTCCGGCAAACGCTGTTCGTGGAACACGCCGGTGGTGGGTACCGATGTATTTACCCAAACTTGCGGAGTTCATGCCGACGGCGATAAAAAAGGTGATTTGTACGCCAACAAACTCCTGCCGGAACGGTTCAGCCGCAACCGGGTCTATGCCTTGGGCAAACTCTCCGGCAAAGCCTCGCTGGAAAAAAATCTTGAAGAAGTTGGTATAGAGCTTGACGACGCCCAGCGTAAACGGGTGTTGGCAGAAATCGTCCGGTTGGGCGATAAAAAGAAGCAGGTGACTGCTGCGGATTTGCCCTTTGTGATCGCCAATATACTCAATCAGCCCATTTCCGGCAAGGTGGAGATCATTGATTATCAGATCGAAACCCGTTTTGGCGTAACGCCTCACGCCATGGTGGCAGTGAAGTACGAAAACGAACTTATCCACGGTTCCGCCAACGGCGACGGGGGGTACGATGCTTTTGTCAAAGCTCTGCGTAAAGCCTTGAAAGGTATCGGCAAAACCTTCCCGAAACTGATCGATTACGAAGTGCGTATCCCCCCCGGGGGCAAAACCGATGCCTTGGTGGAAACCCGGATCACCTGGGAGAACTCCGGCGAACGGCCGCTTATCACTATCGGCGTAGACAGTGACCAGCTCGCCGCCGCCATACAGGCAACGGAAAAGATGCTGAATTTAGTTTTAGTGTAAATAAAAATAAATATTGCAAGGGGCTGTTGCAAAACTGTTGATGTCGTTTGCCAACAGCAACAAGGGCGGTCAGCCCCGCGAGCGGATGTGAGAGTAGTTTGCAGGATAAATTCCTGCAAACCCGAGGCAGCATGCTGCGAGGTCGAACGGAGTCGAGCGAAGCCAT
>JAZMZK010000120.1:0-18955 GCA_045585955.1 Victivallaceae bacterium | reverse complement strand
CATGAATACTCAAACCGTTATTTAACACATCTAATATAACTCGCAATTTAAAATTTGCACTGTACTCTTGGGGATTTGCTGTTTCTTTTTCCATAAAATATGCACTCCTTTAGCTGTGTCCAACTTTTTGGGTGCATATCACCTCCCTTGCTCATTGAGCAGCTATATCCAGCGTAGTTCTTCACGATCTTTAATTAAAGCGGGGGCTACGCCCCCTTAGAGCGATTTTGCAACAAGTTGCAAAATCGTCCTCAAACGCCGGATGGCTTCGCTCAACTCCGGTCGGCTTCGCGGCATTTTGCCGCTCGGTTTGCAGGAAATTATCCTGCAAACTCCCCTCCCATGCGTTCGCGGGGCTGACCGCCCTTGTTGCTGTTGGTAAACGACATCAACAGTTTTGCAACAGCTCCCTTTTCCCTACCACCTCTTTTTCCCTTGTCCGCCGTAGCTTTATGCGAATGCGGAAAACCTTTTACCCAAGACTTTCCAATCAACATTTATCGGGAACAAAGCCTTGCACTTTGATCTTCACTGTTTCAGCAATCGCATTGCAATACTTCTATGGCGGATTTTTTTAAATTTTGCAAATCTTTTTCCGGCAGCAACTTATCTGTTACCAGCAAATTTATGTCGCTTAATGCGGCAAACCGGGTCAAAGCACCTCTTGCAAACTTGCTGCTGTCGGTTATAATGGCACTCTTTTCGGCGATTTGGATGGACTTGCGTTCCAGTTGTGCCAAACTTACATCCGAAGTGTAAAATCCATACTCCGACAATGCCGCATCGCAGCCTGATACCAGATAATCCACCCGGTAATCCAGCAAATTCCGCTCCGCCGCCGGGCCGATCAGATCCAGCGAATTGGTTCGCAGTTCCCCGCCCAGCAGAATAACTTTACAGCTGGTCTTGAAAAGTGCCGATGCCACCGGCAGGGAATTGGTCACTACCGTTACGGGCAAATTGTTCCGCCGGGCAATGACTTTGGCAAACGCCAGAGCGGTGGTGCCAGTGGAAATAAAAAGGCTGTTCACCGGCATAACACTATCGTAAAGCAGATTGGCCAGAGCAAACTTCCGGAGCATGAGTTCATCTTCCGAAGAGTTTTCCGGTTCGTAGCGTGCCGGGTGGGGTATGGCACCATTTTTAACTTGCAGCAAAAGTTTCCGGCTTTCCAGCTCCCGCAGATCCCGCCGCAAAGTCATTTGCGAAACTCCCAGAGCTTCGGCGGCTTCCGGAATCAAAAGTTTGCCGTTTTGCAGCATATCAAGGATTTTTTTCTGTCGCTGGTGCATAACTCCTCCATGTTATAAAATAACACAGTTCATGCAAAAAATCAACCTGAAAAATCGCATTCCGGGAAAAAATCGCTTCTTATGAGGTAATTTCAAAAATAAAAACACTGCCGGACAATATCATTCCGCCAGTGTTTTTATATGTTCCGGACTTATCTCAAAATCCGGATTTTTTTATATTTTTTACGCCTTGAAGTCATCCAGGGCTTTGATGGATTCGGCAATCACATTATCACCGGTTTCCGGAGCCCATACGGTTCCGGCATCGGCTTCGTAACCACCTTTAGGAAAGTCGCTGGCGACGGGCAGATAGCACTCGTACCCGGCAGTACAGCTGACCACTGCCGCATCGGGGTAAACATTACGGATGCCTTTGCCGATTGCGGTCAGGACTTCAAAGGGCAAGCCCACCAGCACCCGGTCGCCCAACTGCATAAGCTGGATCGAGAGATCAGCTTCGGTGCCGTTGAATTCGTGGTAAACGCTGTGCATCATACCGGTCATATAAAACTCCCGGCTGTAAGTGGAGGTGCTTTCGGCTTTTTGGATTTCCTCTGCCCAGAGTTTATCAATAGTTCCGGCGGTAAGACCTTCCATCATTTCAGATTTCACATGCAAGTTTCTGGTGGCACATTTCAGCGTAAAATCAGTTGTATCCCGGAAAGTTCTGCCTGCCAGCCGGATGCTGGATGCCATAACCTGACCGATATCTTTGCGGGATTCTTTCTGCCGCTGCATGGGTACTACATCCCCGGCGGTCCCCAGCAAAAAGAATGCCGGGCAGCCCAGTTTTTCTTCGGTATAACGCTTGAAATACCCGGGGTAGTCTGCCGAAATACCGTAGCTGTTATATCCGCCGGTGACCGGGTGGCAGCCGTAGCGGGCAAGCACGCCTTTAGGAGCATTGCCCCGCATAAACTTCCACACATGCATAACGGTATCGATTTCCGAAAAATCGTAATTTTCGGGATCAGCGGGGTAAGTGTAGTTGGTGGTGACTTTGCCGTCGGCTTTGCGGACGGTGCGGCGGTTGAAGGCTATGCTGCTGACCGGAATATCGGCTTGCAGCAGTTTGACTTCTTCCAAATCAGCAATGGCGTGTTTGACTGCCGGAATAACTTTGCTCAACCAGAAATCAAAGTACTGACGGTCAGCCGGATAATCCCCCAGCTTCAATTCGCCGCCGGTGGTATAAATGGTGTAGCCGTTAAAGTTAGGTGCAAAGTGCGTGTGGCTGCTGGAAACCATGATATTGGGGTAATCAATGCCGGTTTCAGCGGCAATAGCTTTATAGATTTCCTGCAAATCCGGCAGCTTGATGCCCAAACCGTCCACGGTCAGGATCAGGCTTTTCACACTATCTTGTTCCAAAGCTATAACGCCAACTTCGATAGGTTCTTCCACCTCATTGGTCAGACGGTTTCTACTGGCATATCCCCGCAGATAAGTGGAAAAAGCGGGAGTTACATCAGCTTTGGCACAACCCATTTTGAACATAATAACGACCTTTCATATTATATGTTTTAAGTAAAAAAAAGAGTTCTGCTGTTTAATCTAACTGCAAAACTCTATTTGTCAAGGTCACAAATATCTTTATCGGCATAAAATCAGAAAAAATCTTCTTTCTTGAAGCGGTAGCTCCGGCAGCAGAAGTTGCATTTTATTTCCGGATTGGTGCGTTCTTCAAAGAGTTTTTCCAAATCCTTTTTGCCCAATACCGTCATAGCCCGACGCATACTTTCTTCGCTGCACCGGCACTGCCAGCGGGGTTTTACACCGGTGGTGAACACACACTTTTCAGCATCAAAGTCCGGCACATTGGCTATGTGGGCTAATTCTGCAAGCATAGATTTCATCGCCTTTTCCGGCTCGCTGAAAAAGTCCAGATTTTTGCGTATTTCGCTGGCTGCCGCTCCGTGCATGGCGTTTCGTAAATTGCTGAACGCTTCCAGATCGCAATCCGGCATTGCCTGAAGCATAAGTACCGACATGCGTTTGACCGGCCGTTGGGGATCGGCCTGATACTCTGCCCAAGTGCGGATCTCGGTTTCGATCTGATTGCTTACGCAAAAGAAAAACGCCAGATCGTTTGCCGGATCTGCCAGCGGTGCCCGGGTTTGCCCGGAATTCAATATCTTGCCGTCGGGCGTGGAGCGTGTTACATAGATCATACCGTCGTTGTCGCCGTAAAGTTCGCCCAGCTCGCAACTGCCGCCATCCAGCGGGTGCGGGGCAAAAGGTACGCCCCTTATGGCTCCATCGGCGGCAGATTCAATAATCATGCCCCGCAAGGTGCCGGGGTATTCATAGCGTATGGAATAGCGGTCGCCTTCATCCAGCATGGCAGCAGATACCGCCGCTGCGCTCAAGGCGTTGGCAAAAGCCATTGCCGCTGCCGGGTCGGTATCGTGGGTGGTGATCCCGGCATTTACTGTATCGGTGGTTTCCGCCCAAACTGCACGCAAATTCAGTTGGGGGTGCAAACCTCTTATCAGACAATCCTGTTCCATTATCTCTCCCAAAAATTACAAACAATGGTTTGAAAAATACCAACGCCGCCATAGATAAAACGGGGCGTTGGCTCAATAGACTTTATTCAACAGAAATTTGTTGCATCACAAAACGCGTTCGATAGTGATTTCCGGGTCGATCTCTTCCCGGAGTACCCGTTCCAGACCGTTTTTGATGGTCATAGTTGCGTGGGGGCAGCCGCCGCAGGCACCCCGCAATTTGAGCTGGACAAGTTTGCCTTCGATCTTGACGATCTCCAGATCGCCGCCGTCGGCCTGGAGGAATTGACGCATTTCGTTCAAGCGGGCAGTGATTTTATCAGCTAAATTTTCCATTTTTATTTGCCTTTTCTCTTTATATTGGTGTATAGTATACATTGTACTGTTTAAATTAACCCATTGCCTCTGGTAATGCAAATTTTTCAACTCAATTTACGGAAAAAAAGTTATGATCATCGAAACCTTGAATCTTGACGGTGTGGTTTGCACCGGTACCGCTATTCCTACACCTAACGCCACTTTGCTGGTGATCAATGCACCTAACGGTCTGCTGGGCTGCGGATATTTCAGTTTGGCTACTGCCGATAAGCTCAACGATGCTCTGGCGGTGGTGCGGGGCGTCAGCAATTTTGACGATATGCTCAACGCCAAAGTTTGCGAAGTATCTGCTGCCGCTGAAAAACTGGGTATTGCAGTAGGCATGAGCGGCAAAGATGCCCTCAAACTTATGAAATAAGGTCTTTGCCCGATGAAAGTCATTGCGGACGATAAAATACCGTTCCTTAAAGGTATATTGGAGTCAGAAGGTATTGAAGTAACTTACCTTGCGGGAGCCAAAACCACCGCAGAGGATGTTGCCGCTGCCGATGCACTTATAACCCGCACCCGCACCAAATGCAATGAAGCATTGCTGAAAAATTCAGCTGTCAAATTCATTGCCACAGCTACCATCGGCTTTGACCATATAGATACTGATTATGTGGAAAAGCAAGGTATCCATTGGACCAATGCCCCCGGTTGCAACAGCTCAAGTGTGGCGCAATACCTTACAAGTTTACTGCTTAATCTGGCAGTAAAGCACAACTTTTCCCTTGCCGGGAAGTTTTTGGGTGTTGTGGGCGTGGGCTATGTGGGCAAAAAAGTTGCCGCAGTGGGCAAAGCTCTGGGTATGGAAGTTTTGCTCAACGACCCCCCACGGGCAAGAGCCGAAGGCAGTAAGAATTTTGTGGATTTGTCTGTTATTGCCCAAAAAGCCGATATTATCACTATACATGTACCTTTGGAGTTTGAGGGATCAGACAAAACTTTCCACCTTGCCGACAGGGATTTTCTTGCCCAACTCAACAACCAACAGTTTCTGATAAACGCCTCCCGGGGCGAAGTGGTGGATAATATTGCTTTGCGGGAAGCGTTGAAAGCCGGGAATCTTGCCGGTGCAGTGCTGGATGTATGGGAAAATGAGCCTGAAATAGATCTGGAACTCTTGAGCTTGCTGGACTATGCCACGCCCCACATTGCCGGATACTCCACCGACGGCAAAGCCAACGGTACAAGTATGAGCGTTAATGCCCTTGCAAAGTTCTTCAATTTAAGTGAACGCTTGCAAAAGTGGTATCCGGAAACGGTGCCGGTGCCGGAAAAAACTGTTATTGAGTGTCCGGCAAACAGCTCTTTGGAAGAAAAACTGTTGTATGTGGTAAGTCAAAGCTACAACATTGCTGACGATACAAATCGTTTACGCAACACACCGCAAGAGTTTGAAAAACTCCGGGGCAACTATCCATTACGCCGGGAATTCGGTATTTTTACCGTAGTAAATGCCGATAAGGTATGTGCAGAAATATTGTCAAAACTGGGTTTTCAACTCAAATAAATTTTTGCTATGGGAAAAACAACTGATAAATTGCAGAAGTTTTGCCGGATGATCTTTCTGGCAACTGTATTTCTGCTGCCCTTGAAGATGGGCTCCATGCTGCTGCCGGGGGTGCCGCACACTTATCCGGCAGAAGTTTTTGAGTGGGCGATAAATCCCCTGCCCCCTTCGGCTTTTGCCATCTGGTCGGCAGTGCTGTTGCTGTTGGCTGTAACAGCATACGGTTTTCCGGCAAAACTCTCGTGGAAAGATCCGGCGGGCAAACTGCTGGGGCTTATTCTGCTGCTGCCATTGACAGCTTTGCTGGGGTTTGTCAATCCGGATAATTTGGAAAGTGCGGTTATTGAGTTTGAATATCTTTTAAGCGTGGCAGCATTTGCCGCAGCTTCGGCAGTCGTGATTTTCAGCGAACCTGTGGAGTTCCGCAATAAAGTAATGAACACGCTTGCTGTTGGGACTGTATGCACAGCGTTGGCAGGAGTTTACCAATATTTTTACGGCTTTGAGGAGTTGAAAAAGTTTATTGAAGAGCAGGAAAAACTCCACAATATCAAGTTCCCCATGGAGCTGAAAGCCCGGGCTTATGATGTAAGAACTTACGCTACTTTCACCTTTGCTTCGGCATTGGCGGGATTTCTGGCTCTCACCGGCGCCTTGACCGTTGTGCGGTCATTCCGGGCGGGGAGTAAATTTGAACCTGTTAAGCTCTCGCAAAAAATCTTTACTGCGTTGGCGATAATTCTGGTTTTCGGCATATTTTTGACCACCAAAGGCAGAAGTGCATTTTTAGCGGTAATCGTTGCGGGAGCTTTAAGTGGTTTTCTGCTGCTCAAAAGCCGTAAAATCAAAGTCTTGCTGGCGATTTCGGCAATATTGGCGATCACTGCCGGAGCGTTTTATATCCACTACGCCGGGCGGGGCTTCGGCTCCATGACCGAACGGGTGGGGTATTTGCAAACCAGTGCAAAAATGCTGGGGGAACACCCGATCTTTGGTGCCGGATGGGGAAGTTTTACTTACAACCATGCTCTTTACAAAAATTTTGGCAATGAGGAACTTGCCAAAGATCCGCACAATATGATCGCTGCCTTTGCCTCCCAAACCGGGATTTTCGGTGGCTTGGCAGTAACAATACTTTTGCTCTACACAATTTATTGTGCCGCCAGACGATTGAAAAAAGAGTTTGCGTGGGAAAATCTGGCGATATTCTTCGGATTGAGTGCATTTTCGCTGCATACACTTATGGATTTGGATTGGCAGGTACCGGCATTAATGGCGTGTTACATAATCTTTGCCATGCTTGCACTACCGGAAAATAAGTGTGAGCAAGTGCAAAACTCCAAACTCCCGGCAATACTCTTTGCTTTGCTGGGGGCAGTTGCCCTGACTGGCGGACTGCATTGGGCGTTATACGAAAACTCTTTCGGAAAAATGCTGGCAGCCTCCGGGCAGGAAGCGGGAGTTTTTCAAGAGCCCCAAAGCAGTTACGAAGTGGATGTACTTGCAGAAAAGGCGTTGAAGCTTGCCCCGTATTCAGCAAGCATTTACAATGCGTGGGCGTTGGATAAAATGCGTCGGAGCGACTTTGAAGAAGCTGAAAAACTCTTTTTGAAAACCCTCGAACTTGCTCCCCGCTCCAACGCTGCCCACAAAAGTTTGAGCAAAGTATACGATTTGCTCGGCAAAAAAGATTTGGCAAAAAAACATGCCGACATTGCCGATAAATTGTTCCCATACCGTAAGTTACTGTTAGAACAAAGAGAGGGTAAAACAAATGAGTGAACAACTTTTCTGCGGCTGGGCACGCACTGATATCACCCCCAAAGTGCCGGTATCGCTGGCAGGTTATTTCAATATACGCATGTGGGATAAAGTCCTTGACCGTTTGGAAGCCCGTGCCATCGTTTTCAAGCAGGGTGAAAAATATGCGGGGATCGTCAATCTTGACTTGGTAAGTTCTGCCCAGATCCTTATAGACCGGGTTTGGCCCAAAATCGCAGATTTGACCATGTTCAGCAAAGAAAATCTGCTTTTCTGCTCGACTCATACCCACACCGGTCCCGAGATCCGCTCCAACCATCTTGCCGGTTCAGAAGAGTGCGGCGAAGATATTGCCGAAGCGATCGCTCAAGCTCTGCGGAACGCGCTTGCCGATTTGCAGCCAACAGACGGCATGGTGCAGGGCGAAACTTACGACAACCGCTTTATTTTCAACCGCCGCTACTGGATGAAGTCCGGCGGCGTGGTAACTAACCCCGGCAAATTCAATCCCGACATTCTCCGCCCCGAAGGCACGGTAGATGCGGAGATCCCCCTGATCGGCATCAAACGCAACGGCAAATTAGCTTTGCTTTTTGCCAACATCGTCAACCACAGCGACACCATCGGCGGCAACGGCGTATCTGCCGACTGGCCCGGCTTCACCCGGCGGATAATCGAGTCGCAGATGGCGGAAGATTTTATGTTTGTACCCATTATCGGTACAGCGGGCAACATCAACCACTTTGATGTAACAAGCCACCTCAACCAGACTTGCTACGCCGAAGCTGAACGCATCGGTTCAGGTATCGCCGCAACCATCCTCAACGCCATAGATACCATGAAGCCCTGCTGCGAAATGCCGCTGGAAACCCGCTTTACGGAATTGTACTGCCCCGCCCACGAAGTCAGCGACGCTGAATATGCCGAAGCCGCTGCCACGGTGGAAAAATACAAGGATGAGCCGGATGTATCCAAAGCTGACGATCTTACCAGCGAAGACCTTGCAAAAAAAGTCCCAAAAGTTTTGAAATACTTTGCCCAGCAAGTCCTTTTGTTACGCGATGAACCCAAAAACGCCAACTTCCCGCTGCCGGTGATCATGGTCAACGGCACCGCTTTTGTGGGCGTACCCGGCGAACCCTTTGTAGAGATCGGTCTGGAGATCCGCAAACGCATTTTCAACGATTTTTGCACCATGGTTGCCGGTCACGGCCCCACCGGCCATGCCAAACTGGGCGGCGGCTATATGCCTAACAGTTGGAACTACGGCAGAGGCGGCTACGAAACCACCGGCCGCAGCAATCCTTTCAGCTGCAAAGCCTCCGAAATGCTGCTTGACGCTATGAACAAAATGGCAAAACGGAGCTGATCATGCCAGAGTTACCGGAAGTTGAAACAATCGGGCGGGCGCTCAAAGAGTATCTCGTGGGCAAAAGCATCTGCAAGGTGGATGTTTTTACTCCCCGCTTGCGGGAGCCTTTGGATTCTTTGAAAAACCCGGAATTATCAGGCAAAAAAGTCCTTGATGTAAGACGGCGGGGGCGGTATTTGATCGTGGAGTTGGAAAACACCTACGCTTTGCTCATGCATTTTGGCATGTCGGGCGTGCTCAAAACCATTCCGCTGGATGCACCCCGCGCCAAGCATGAACATGTTATCTTTGATTTGGGCAACAACGAAAGTTTGCGCTTTGAGTGCCCACGGCGGTTCAGCTTGCTTAAATTTATAAAGCTGCCCAGCCCCGGTGCCACCCCGCCCGAGCTGGAGAAGTTGGGTGTGGAGCCTTTGAGCAACGACTTTAATGCCCAATATTTCTGTAAATGTGCAAAAAAGCGGCAAATCTCTCTTAAAGAGTTTGTTATGGATAACAATGTAGTTACCGGGGTCGGCAATATCTACGCAACTGAAGCCTTGTTCAACACCCGCTTGTCGCCCCTGCGGAAGGCTTGCGATGTGACACCGGATGAAGCCGAAAAACTTATTGCCGAAATCAAAGTCATATTGGGAAAAAGTATCGCATCCGGCGGTACCACCTTTTCCGACTACCGGCAGCTGGATGGCTCCACCGGAAAATATGTCCTTGAGCTGAACGCCTACGGTCAGACCGGCAAAAACTGCCCGGTTTGCGGCAAACCCTTTGCCAGCATAAGACAGGGCGGCAGAACCACCGTATACTGCCCGGAGTGCCAGCATTGAGTAAATGTTAATTTTTAACATTTTCTTGAAGCAAAATCACAAACAGAGGGGCATTTTTACTTGCCAAAGCTCGTTAAAACGGTTATCTTTATTACAGAAACCGTTTTCAACTCTTTAATGAAAGGATTTAAACCATGGGTAAATACAATCCCGCACCGTATCAGCTCGACCTTACCAAGTACCCCAACATCGTAACCGACACTCTGCCGGGACCCAAAAGTGTGGCTATGCACAACCGTGCCGCCAAATACTATCGTGGTCTTTCCGGTCAGGTCAAGCTCTTCCCGGTTGCCTTTGAAAGCGGCAACGGCTGTATGATGCGTGATGTGGACGGCAACGAATACATCGACTTTTCCAGCGGTATTTATGTTACCACTCTCGGTCACTGCCACCCCAAAATTTCCGAAGCCGTGGCAAAATATGCCAAGCAGATGATGAACTGCCACGACTTTACTACTGAAATCAAAGTTAAATTGCTGGAAAAAATGGCTGCCACCCTCCCCGGCGACCTCAAGAGTTTCCAGCTTTATGACTGCGGTACTGCGGCGGTGGAAGCCGGTTTGCGTACCTGCCGTGCCGCTACCGGCAAACATGAGTTCATCAGCTGCTTTATGGATTTCCACGGCAAGAGCGGTCACTCCATTGGTCTGGCACGCATGACCAAGTTCAGCGGCCCCACCCGTGCCAGCGGTTTCTATATGGTGCCCCGCCCCGATACCTACCGGCCCTGGTGGACACGGGAGGACGGCACATTGGATACTGAACGCTATTTGGAATTTTACGATACCTTTATCAAGGAATCCACCACCGGTCAGATCGCCGCATTTGTTCTGGAACCCATTCAGGGCTGGGGCGGCTCCATCATGCCGCCGGACGATTTCTTCCCCAAACTGCGCAAGTTCCTGGATGAACGGGGCATCTTGCTCTTTGCCGACGAAGTTCTTACCAGCATGGGCCGTACCGGCAAGATCCTCTGCTGCGAACACTGGGATGTGCTGCCCGATGTGGTGACTCTGGGTAAAGGGTTCGGTAACGGCTTCCCGGTAACTTGTATGGCGGTAAGAACGCCTTACGCCGACGCTGTTGATAAGATCAGTGCCTCCACCAGCTACGGCGGCAACCCCATGGCTTGTGCGGCGGCTCTGGCTTGCTTTGAAGTCATCGAAGAAGAAGGCTTGCTGGAACACGCTCAAGAGCTGGAAGTGCTCTTCAAAGAACGCATGAAGGATTGGACCACCAAGTATCAGATCGTAGGCGACACCCGCTGCAAGGGCTGTTTGCTGGGTATTGAATTGGTGAAAGACAAGAAACTCAAGACTCCCTTTGACGAAGCCGGTAAGATGGTCTATCAGAAGGCGTTCGGCAAAGGTCTGGCATGGGTGCCCGCCGGTCATATTTTGCGTATGAGCCCCCCGATCATCATGCCCAACGAAGTGGCAATGAAGGGTATGGACATTATCGAAGAAGCCATTGCAGAAACCGAAAAAGAACTGCTGGGCTGAATTTGAACCAACTGCTTGCCGCTCCGGGGCTTTGAAGCGGGGCGGCAAGTAAAATAAATTAAAGAGATCACACATTATGAATTCTCCGGCAGTAAAATGGTATGGCATAAACGCTTTGGAGTTCCGCCACAGCAAGGGTTCGTTTATGATCGACCCTTATGTGAGCCGCGACAACCGGCTCTTGCACATTCCCGGCGAGGTCGATAAATACATAGTCGATCCGCCGGATTTTGTACTTATGACCCATGCACATTGGGATCATTTGCCGGATATGCCATATATGTTGAGCAAATTCAACACGGTTTTGTACGCCTCTAAAACTGCCTGCAACATCATGCGGGCAATGGGCGTAAAAGAAAGTCAGCTCTATGAATTGACTTACGGCGAAGAACTCCTTTTGCCGGGCAATGTCAAAGTTACCGCACTTGAAAGCCGCCACATGGGTATAGTTGGCGAGCCGGAAGGCTATAATGATGTGCCGGAAAACTTTGACCCCACGGTAAAAGATAACTGGCGGTGCGGCGAAACTTTTGCTTTTCTGATCGAAGTCGACGGCAAAAGGCTTTTGAACATCGGTACGGCCAATATGTACGAACCGGTGATCCACGGTATGGAGTGCGATTACCTTTTGTGCGGCATCAGCCGCTGGAAGGAGGGATTTCCGGAGCTTTTGAGCAGAAACATCGTTTACGATACGCTCATACCTACCCATCACGACGAGTTTACCCTTAAACTTGATGATTTTTATCTGCGGGAAGATATGGAGCGCTTGAAAAAAGCAATTCCCGGTATAAAGTATAAGGAAATGCCAATTTTGCAATGGATGACTCTTGGATAAAAACTATGATTTTTCAGGATAAAAAAATGAAAACTATTAAATTCGGTATTATCGGTGCCGGTCTTATGGGCCGGGAATTTGCCAGTGCCTGTGCCCGCTGGTGCCACCTTACAGAAATCAACGCCAAGCCGGAATTGGTGGCAGTCTGCGACAAAAATCCGGCACTTTATCCGTGGTATCAGGATAACTTTCCCACCATCAAGCAGGTTACTGACGACTACCACGAACTCCTTGCCAACAAGGATGTTGAAGCGGTCTACTGTGCCGTACCCCACAATCTCCATGAGCAAATCTACTGCGACATCATCAAATCCGGCAGACATCTGCTGGGCGAAAAACCCTTTGGCATTGATAAAAAAGCCAACGATGCGATCATGCAGTGCATTGCCGAACACCCGGAAGTGATCGTGCGGTGCAGTTCGGAATTTCCTTTTTACCCGCCCATGCAGCGGATCGGTCAGCTTCTGGAAACGGACTTTTTCGGCGATTTGATCGAGGTCAACTCCGGATTTCTCCACAGCTCTGACCTGAACCCCATGAAACCCATCAACTGGAAACGCATGATCGAATTCAACGGCGAATACGGCTGTATGGGCGACTTGGGTATGCACGCCTGCCACTTCCCCTTCCGGGCGGGATTTTTCCCGAAAAATGTGCGTGCCATCCTTTCCAAACTGGTCAAAGAACGCCCCGGCAAAGATGGAGCTATGGTGCCCTGTGTAACCTGGGACAACGCCACCTTGCTTTGCGAAGCACTTGACCCCAAAAACGGCAATCCCTTCCCGTTGACCATCAAGACCCAGCGGATCGCTCCCGGCGAAACCGATACATGGTATTTTGAAGTCAAGGGCATGAAAGGCTGTGCCAAGTGGAGCAGCAAAAATCCTCGCCGTCTGGAACTCTTGGAATACACCGGCAAAGATCAGGCTGTCCAGCAGATCGACATGGGCTATGAAACAGCGTTCAAAACCATTACCGGCGGCATTTTTGAGTTTGGCTTTACCGACAGCATCTTGCAGATGTGGGCATCGTTCGTTACCGAAATAACTGAAGGCAAGCCCAAAGGCAAATTCGTTTCCTGCGTTACGCCGGAAGAAGCGGCACTTTCCCACAAGCTCTTTACCGCAGCATTGGAAAGCTGGAAAAACTCAACCACCGTTGCCCTGTAAATAAATTGAAAGTGTTGTTTGTATCATGAGTGCAAAAGTTCCGGCGATAAATTGGAAAAAAAATCTGTTCTGCACCTGGATAGGTCAGCTCTTGTGCATGGCAGGTTACTCCGCTATCATGCCTTTTATTCCGCTTTTTATCCGTGACCAGTACCACATCACCGACGATAAACAGCTGGGCATGTGGGTATCGGCATTGACCTTTTTCGGCTTTGCCAGTTTCTGCGTGGCGAACCCGTTCTGGGGAGTTATGGCGGATAAATTCGGGCGGAAGCTGATGCTTTTGCGCTCGTATTACATTTCAACAGTCGTTTTCCCGTTGATGTACTATGCTCCGTCGGTGATCTGGCTCATTGTCATAAGGTTTCTCATATCCTTTTTCTCCGGGTCGGTAACGGCGGCGCAGACTTTGATCGTGACCACCACGCCCAAAGAGCATCAGGGAACTGCTCTGGGCTTGTTGAGTTCGGCGGTCTGGTCGGGGCAGATGATCGGTATGCTCTGCGGAGCATTCTTTGTGGATTCATTCGGCTACAAATCGGGCTTTATGGTCTGCGGTGCACTCTATTTAGTGGGCGGTATCATCACTCATATCTGGGTGGAAGAACACTTTGTACCGCCGGAAAAGACTGCCAAAAAGAGTTCACCGTGGAAAGAAGCCCGGGCATTACCGGCAGCTATTTGGGTATTGATGGGTATTTTTGTAGCCGTAGGATTGGTGCGGCAGCTGGAAGCGCCTTATGTGCCCATACTGATACGGCAGATAACTTCGCCTGAAAAAGCTATCTTCTACACCGGTATAGTTGGGTTGCTGGCAGCACTGGGTGCGGTGATTTCCGGCTTGGTTTTGGGTAAACTCTGCGACAAATTCCCGCCCATGCTGGTAGCGATCCCCGCCGTGATAGTTGCGGCAATAACCATGCTTATTCAAGGCGTGACCGGCAGTTTGTATTTATTCGGCGGCAGCAGATTTTTCAACTATATTGCCGCCGGTGGGCTTGACCCGGCGTTTCAGGCAATGCTGGCAAAAATTTCGCCGCCGGAAAAGCGGGGCAGTCTGTTCGGCATCGCCGCAAGTTTGCGTATTTTAGGCGTAATGCTCGCTTCCTTGCTGGGCGGCGCCATCATCGGCATCAGCGGCAGTATCCGGGCAGTCTTTATCTGGACGGCAATACTCTTTGCGCTGCTGCTGCCTTTGATGTATCTCTCGCAAAAAATAATGAATAAAAATAAATAATAAAGGTATAGTATGATGAATAAAGAACTTTTAATCGGCTGGAGCGAAAAAGATATCACGCCCGACACTCTGGGCAAAAAAATCCCGCTGTACGGTCAGTATTACGCCCGTATAGCCAAGAGCATACACTCCCGGCTCAAGTGTGTTGCGGCGGCTTTTTCCAGCGGCAGCGAACACTTTGTAAACTGCACCATCGACAACTGCGGCTGCCCCAGACAGCTGTTGGATCTGGTGCGTGCCGAAGCATGTAAAAAAGCAACAGGTCTGACGGATAAAATGATCTTTATCAACGCTATCCACAGCCACAGCGCACCGTCGCTTGCGTTCAATGCCGCCCGCCACGGCGTAGGAGCCATCGCCTGGGGCGATATGGATAAAAATAATGATGTCTTAACAGCCGATGAATACGCTGAATTTGCCGTGCCCATTATTGTTGACTGCATAGTTGAAGCGTGGAACAACCGCACACCCGGCGGTATTGCCACTGCTTTCGGCAATGCCCGGATCGGTCACTGCCGCCGGGCGGTCTACGCTGACGGCACTGCTGAAATGTATGGCGACACCACCCGCATGGACTTTATCGGGCTGGAAGCCGGAGAAGATACCGGCGTGGAAATGCTCTTTACTCTGGATAAAGCGGGCAACCGTACCGGCATGTTTCTTAATGTGGCTTGCCCGTCGCAGAATATGGAATCGACCTACATGGTTTCCAGCGACTTTGCCGGTGCCACCCGGGAAATGCTCAAAACTGTTTACGGAAAAAACTTCCACACCCTTTATCAAATCAGCCCCGCCGGTTGTCAAAGCCCCCGGGATCTGGTGCGGCACTACACCACCGAGCCGGATTTCTGGCACGCTGACGGCGTGGAAGTGCTTGCCCAACGCCTTTACAACACGGTCACCACCGCTGAATTAAGCGAGGTAAATTACACACCTGAACTTATCAGCAAAAATGTGGAAGTTTCTTTGCCCCGCCGCCGTGCCAGTTACATAGATTACAAAAATGCTCAAGCCGAGCTGGAGCGTTTGACTGCCATCATGCCCGAAAAGGAAGCCTTTGCCGCTTTTGAAGCCGAAACTCATGCCAACGAAGTTATTGACGGCCCCGGCCCTTACGACAGCAAACTGCACCACTTTGTTTTGATCAAAAATGCTCAAGCGGTCATCACCCGCTACGAAAATCAGGATGAAACACCCAATTACATTTTTGATATGAATGTTATCCGCCTGGGCAACATCGCCATCGCCAACAACCCCTTTGAGCTTTATCTCTATTACGGGCAGAACATCAAGGCCCGCAGCCGTGCGTTCCAGACTTTCCTGGTGCAGCTTTCGGGCAACGGCAATTTCCATGCCGGTTATCTGCCCAGTCCTGATGCGGAAAAGTTCGGCGGTTACGGCGGCTTGATCATCAATGGTCAGGTGGGTTCCGACGGCGGCTACAAACTTGCCGACCGCACTGTGGAAGAAATCAACAAACTTTTTGATTGATAACTATGAATTACTATCTTGGTCTTGATATAGGCACCACCGGGATCAAAGCCGGGATTTTTGACGCCAAAGGCAATATGCAAAGTGTGGGTTTGCAGGAATACACTCTGGAAACCCCCAAGCCGGATATTGTGGAGCTGGCTCCCGAAGTCTACTGGCAGGCAGCAAAATCAGCTGTCAAACAAGCAGTGGAAAGTGCCAACCTTGCTCCGGAAAAGATCAAAGCCCTTGCCATAACCGGTCAGGTGGAAACCCTTATCATGCTGGATAACTCCGGCAAGCCAGTCCGCAAAGCCATCGTCTGGCTGGATAACCGGGCACATGACGAAGCAGAATTTCTGGAAAAAAAGTTCGGTACCGATGCCCTGTTCCGCCTCTCCGGGCAGACCGAAATGCTGCCCTGCTGGCCCGCAGCCAAAATCCTCTGGTATCAGAAAAACGAGCCGGAAAATTTTGCCCGCACCGCCAAATATCTGATGGTGGAAGATTACATCGTTTACAAGTTAAGCGGCAAATTTGTCACCAGCTGCGGGCTTTTGCCCTCCACGCTTTACTTTGATATCCGCACCAATAAGTACGATGATGCCATGCTGTCAACGCTGAATATAACTCATGCCCATTTGCCGGGGCTGAAAAACTGTACCGAAGTAATGGCAGTTGCCGGAGAAAATGATTCACTGATCGCTCCCGGCACCATCATTGCGGCGGCTCCGCTGGATCATATTTGCGGAAATCTGGGTAGCGGCTGTGCGAAACAGGGTTTCATCAGCGAAACCACCGGCTGTACGCTGGCACTTTGTGCCAACTTTCCCCAAATCGTTTATGATGAAGCCCGTCAGTTAAGTACATATTTGAGCTTTGAACCGGGGAGTTTCGTGCTTCTCCCGTGGGCACCCACGGCGGGGATGCTTTTGAAGCACTTCCGGGATGAATTTGCCAACATGGATTACAAAGAATTCGATGCCGCCGCCGCAAAGGTTGCTCCCGGCAGCGACGGCTTGATACTTTTGCCCCATTGTGCGGGGGCGATCTCGCCTGACTGCAATCCCCACGCCCGGGGAACCGCCTGGGGCATAACTCTGGCACACAAGCGTGAACACTGGGCAAGAGCCATTATGGAGTCAGTAGCCTATCTTTTGCGGAGCAATGTGGAGGCTTTGCAGAAAATGGGCTGTCAGGTCAAGGAACTCCGGTCGCTGGGCGGCGGAGCCAAAAGCAAGCTCTGGCTGCAAATCAAAAGTGATGTTTTGAATTTGCCCATAACCGTTACCGAATGTGCCGATGCCACGGCATTGGGGGCAGCCATGCTGGCGGCAGTGGCGGCAAAAGAGTACAAAAACTGCGCCGAAGCGGCAGAAAACATGGTCAAGCTAGCTTTTACCATCCAGCCAAGAGCCGATGCTGAACTTTACGAAAAATATTTTAAGAAATATACTCAAATAAACCAACTGGTCATGCCGACCTATAAAGGAGATCTATGAGTAAACAACAGTTGAATATCCGTGCCGGTTTTGTGGGCTTCGGCGAAGTCAACACCCCCCGGGAGTTTATCGACAACCGCTGCCGTGCGGCGGCTGACGAACTGAAAAAGCGGGGCGTAACGCTTTTTGAAACTGCCCCCGTAAGCGATGACCCGGCAGGCTTGCAAGCCCGGCGTGCTGTGGAAGAACTCTCCAAGTTCGACTTTGATGCTTTAGTTGTCTGCGTTGCCGGTTGGATCCCCACCTGGGCAGTAATAAAAGTATTGGAACCCTTCAAGCACAAGCCCATGGTATTGTGGGGCTTGAGCGGCTGGCGGGAAAACGGTCACTTTGTGACCACTGCCGATCAGGCGGGCACCACAGCGTTGCGGGCGCCTATGCAAGAGATGGGGTTCAACTTCAAATACATCGTCAACAAAAAAGATGCCGCCCCCCGTTATGAGGAAGTTGTAAGTTATCTCACTGCCGCCTCGGCAGCCGCCCGGCTCCGCAAAGCCTTTATCGGCATGAACGGCTACCGGGATATGCGGCTTTTCGGAACCCTCTACGACGGCAATCTGCTGAAACGCAAGATCGGTGCGGAAATCGAACACTTTGATTTGCTGGAGATCCAGAACATTGCCGAAACCATCACCGATGAAGAAATCGCTGCCGGTGCTGAACACATCCGCAAAAACTGGAAGTTTATCCGCGATCCCCAGCCCGGAACTGTGGAAAATTCCGTGCGGCTGGCACTGGCGTTCAAGAAAAAGATCGAAGAACGCAATTACGATGCCTTCAGCTTCTGCGATGTCGATGGCGTGAAAAAACTTCTGAAGTTCGCCCCCGCCGGAGCCTTGACGCTCCTGCACGACCTTATGGATATAGCTACCGTGCCGGAAAATGACTCCTACGGTACTGTTACTGAACTTATGATGAAGTACCTTACCGGCGTAACTCCCGCATACATGGAGTTTTACGAATTTACCGAAAAAAGTGCCTTTATGGGTGTGCCCGACTATGTACCCGCCTCGGTCACCGATGGCGGTATAACCGTTATGCCCAACGCTTTCGGCTCATTCGGCGAAGGCTTGCTCAATGTATCCAAAGTCAAAACCGGCAAAGTTACCATCGTCAGGCTGGCGCAAGTGGATGGCGAACTGGTTATCCACGCCGTGCGGGGCACAGCTCAAACGCCCGAAACATGGGAAGAAGCCGGATGGGCACCCCCTGCCCCCCAGCTGCCCAGTATCGAAGTGGTATTTGAAGGCGCATCCGAAGATTTCATACAAAATGTAATGAGCCAACACTACATCGTAACCTACGGCGACAACATGGAACTCATAGAAAACTTCGCCGCCATAAACAACATAAAAGTTATTTATTAAATATGTAAGGCTCTGTTCCCAATACGGGTAGGTCAATAAAAAGTTATATGATCAACTTTTGTATTGGAACTTTTTTAAAACTTGAATGGCATTTATCTTTTTGCCGAGCAAAAAGATAAATGCCAATAAAAGGTTTGGAAAAAAGGGGTGGAGTTTGAGGAGGGGAAAAAGGACCTTTCCTTAAAAGGTCTTTTTCCCCTCCTCAATCCCTCCATCCGTTTGCTTCGCCAAAGCGGTG
>JAZMZK010000119.1:0-22283 GCA_045585955.1 Victivallaceae bacterium | reverse complement strand
AGATTTAGAGCAAACACAGCAAACGCACAAATGAGAGGTGGGCAGATAAAACTGCCCACCTCTCAACAAAAAAACTGAAAAATACTTGACAAATCTGTTTTTATTGCTACTTTATAGAAAAGTTATGGGATAGCTGTGCACTGTTTTTGAAAATAATGATGAAGGTATCGGTGCAAGACTTGAAGTCGGCAAAGACACAGCTGACGAGCATGAATTTATAAGCATACTGAAAAAACTTTTGCGAGATGCCCGCAAAAATAAGAGTAAGAGCAGTTCGGACAAACACAAACAACAAGATGTGCAAACAGTTTCTATATTGGAGCCGGAATACACTCCGACAAGCAATATTACTGTTGCGATCCGGATCATTGCATCTCTGCTGAATGTCGTCAGCGGCTTTGCTTTATTTTCACTGTGGAAGAAACCGGGAGGACTGATAATGGTCGGTGCTGCCACGGTTATGATCCGGCTCATTGCCGAACATATCAACAACTGCTTTGTCCGGAGGAAAAAATGACGCAATGCGATAATCAGGC
The DNA here is from genome assembly GCA_045585955.1 of Victivallaceae bacterium. GTDB lineage: Bacteria > Verrucomicrobiota > Lentisphaeria > Victivallales > Victivallaceae > SIG78. The sequence continues at coordinate 21,747 of JAZMZK010000119.1, read as the reverse complement.
AAAACTGCATAAAAAATCATCAAACTGCACAATTTTCGCTTGAAATTATGCAGTTAAATGTTATATTATGGGCAGTTGGAAATAATTGCAGGTGTATTATGTTATGAAAAAATTTGATTATTCAACATTACCGGGCAAACTTTTAACTCCGGAAATAAGCAATTTGCTCTCGACTGTTCACGAATATCGTGGCAAGCAGGATTTATTTCTTTCTGCCCCAAAAGATACCTTGCAAACGCTGTTTGAGCTTGCAGTAGTCCAAAGTACCGGGGCTTCAAACCGTATTGAAGGAATTTTTACATCCAATACCCGGCTGAAAGAACTGGTTGCTCTGCAGATCAAGCCGCAAAACTGCAACGAGGAAGAGATTGCCGGCTATCGGGATGTTTTGAATACAATCCATCAAAATTACGAGTTCATCCCCATCAAGCCGGAAACCATATTGCAGCTGCATCGTGATTTGGGTAAATTTCAGCCGTTCAATACCTATGGAGCTTGGAAAAACAGCGATAATCTGATTGCAGAAAGTGATTTGCAAGGCAATAAATATATACGTTTTACGCCGGTTCCGGCATTTGCCGCTCCGGAGGCGGTCGCCAATTTGTGCAGTACATACAATGAAGCATTGGCAATGCAAATTTGTGATCCATTGATATTGATTATAATGTTTGTGTTTGACTTCCTCTGTATCCATCCATTTAATGGCGGCAATGGGCGCATGAGCCGCTTGCTCACCTTACTGATGCTCTATCAGCAAAGATACATTGTCGGCAAATATGTCAGTTTGGAAAAAGTCATAGAAGATACAAAAGAAACCTATTATGAAGCATTGTATACCAGCGGTATAAATTGGCACGAAAACCGAAACGATTGCCAGCCGTTTTTGCGTTATATGCTTGGAATTATTCTGAATGCATACCGGGAATTTGAAAACCGTATAAATTGTGTCGTAAAAGAAAAGTTGAATAAATCAGAGCGGATCAAGCGGGTATTTGCTCAAAGGCAAGGCAAGATAAAAAAAGCAGATATCGCCGAAGCCTGTCCGGATATAAGTATATCAATGATTGAGCGGACTCTGAAAAATCTGCTTGATAATGGAGAGATAATCCGAATCGGGTTCGGCAAAGATACCTCTTATATCAAAAAGTAAAAAATGGTTATTGTCCTGAATTTTGTGAGAAATCAAAGTGCGGTGGCACATCGCGGGCAGTCTCGAGCCTTGCCTCACGCTGTATCCACCGGAGGCTTGCGATAGTTTGGGCTTTTTTGACAAATCATAACTTGTGTGGTATGATTTATAATCATAAATGATATAAATTAACAACTCAGCTTCGCAAAATTTAAGACATTACCAACTTTTAATATTAACTTAAAGCGTATAACAGCGTTTCATCTTGTGGAGGGATTTTTATGGATAATGTGTTTTTTTCGGCTGTCGGCAAATATGTCTATGGTTTTGCCATTAACGATAAAACTTTGCAGCTTATGTGTACGGTTCGCAAGGGCAAGAAGACTTTGTCATCCAATATCGTTGAACTTGCCGGGTTTGCTCCAGATATGTATGAAGAACCTTTGATCAAACAACGGTTGTTTCCGCTGATTTTGTCGTGGTGTGTGGTTATAGTTGGTCTGGCATTGGTGATCCCGGTGATATGGTTTCTGGCATTTGAGGATGTAGAAAAAACTTTGTGGGAAAAATTGAAACTTGCGTTTTTTATACTACTTGCCGGACCGCTGCCGGCGTTTTACGCAAGTATCAACTACATTTTCAACCTCCGCCACAAGGAACAAAACGGCTCCTTTTATTTTTGCCAAAGTGATGATATTAACACGATTTTTTCCATACCTTACACCAGACGCAATCGGGTTAAAGCTTGGGAGTTTTCCCGGAAAATCGCCGACATCTGCCGAAAAAATGCTCCTGCAAAACCTCAAACCAAAGATATAACAAGCTTTCAGTTTAAAAACTCTTATGCCGAACTCCATACCGGATATCTGGTAACTTGCTGGTGTAATCCGGAAAAAACTATTGCCCAAAAGGTTGCGTATTCCAAGCTGTCTTCAGAAATACTCCATGTAAAAGAACAGCATAAAATCAGAAACTTTTTCTGTACCGCTTTTGCCTTGCTCTTTTGGCTGCCTTCGGCGGGGGTAATAATTTTTGCGGCTATCGACTCCAAAGATTGGATCGTTATCAGCGCCATGTTCATTTGCGCTATACTCCCCGGAGTATTGGGGATATTCTGCTGGAAAAAACGCCTGCCTGCCGCCAATTTTTATCTGCTCCAAGACCGTTTTTCGCCGCCGGATGAGTATTCAGCCAATGATGTAGTGCTGGAAGTCGGCAAAGATGAAGCCGGAGCTGAAGAGTTTATTCAAGAACTGAAAACACACATAGAAGATCGTTCGTAAAAGTCCGCTTGCAGGTGTCTTTACTGATATTTTACCATTTCAAAACCACTCATGTCTGCAATCTTTGCAGCGGTAGTGCATTGTACCGAAAATCAGGAAAACGATCCAGTTTTCGATACTGTGAGCAAATTGGCAATTTCTACTGCCGCACACAGGGCACACCGGCTTGTATAATCAAAAGGATCTCATTGCAGCTTTCAAATTATTTATCCGAATTATGCTGTAAATAAAACATCATCTTCTGATTTTCAATTTCTGCACGAAGTTCTTCTTTGGAAGGCAAATACAAGAGATACTTACTTGCAAACAACTGTTCGCTGCCGTGCATAACTGAATAACGGGCTATGTCTTCATCGGTATCGGCACACAACAGAATCCCCAATGTGGGGTTATCGCCTTCTCCTCTGATCTTTTCATCATACATTCTGATATACATATCCATCTGACCGACGTCCTGATGGGTAATTGCAGAAGTTTTCAGGTCAATCAATACAAAGCATTTCAGAATGTAATTGTAGAAAACAAGATCTATTGAATAGGTATTCTTTTCTGTAACAATTCTCTTCTGCCGGGCAACAAAGGCATAACCTTTACCCAATTCCATTAAGAATTTTTGCAAGTTATTGATAATGCAAGTTTCCAATTGAGTTTCAAGATAGTCGCAGTCTGCAGACATTCCGAGAAATTCAGCGACAACAGGATTTTTTATAAATTCCAACTTGTCTGATTGATAATCTGCGGTCAGAGTTTTCATTTCAGACTTGACCGTATCCGGAGTTGTGGTTTGCAACAGACGATAATAATATTGGCTGGAGATATTGCGCTGCAAGGTTTTTACTGACCATGCCTCGGTTGCGGCTTCAGTGGCATACCACTCTCTTGCGGTCTCATCATTGACTTGCAACAGGACACGAAAGTGCGTCCAGGACAACCGTTCCAATTGTGGACTTGCCGAGTCCACAATTTGCGGGAAGAATTTATAGAAACGCACAAATTTATATAAGGTACTGCGATCAAAGCCTTTGCCATAAAGCATTGTCAGCTCGTCAGAAAGTTTACAAATAATCTTCGAGCCATATTCAGCACGTTCATCGCCCGGAAGTTCCTCTTCGGCGATTCGTTTACCAAGCAGCCAATTTCGTTTGACCAAAGCAAAATTCACTGCTTTGTAAGCATAATCTTGAGCCGTATCAATAATGATTTTTGCGTCCTGCAAAAGATTTTCAGATTTTATGTAGTTTATTTCATTTCCACTTGGCTTTATTAATTTTGTCATAGTGACCTCCGTACAAACTCATATCTTCATGAGTAATATATCACGATTTTATTTTCTTTTCAAATGACAAATATCTTAAAAAATATTCTTATTCCTCACTGCTGAACTACGAAAAAGAAGACCGGCTGAATCCATGCGATCAAGCTGAATAACGCAACAACGATACCTTGCCACCTTTGCCGCTGAATCATCAAATAAATTCCCGTGACCAAAAAAAGCACGATCGATAATATAAAGCAACTCCAAAGTGATATATCATTCAAAGAGAGCAGCAGCAACATATCTCCAAGCATCAGAATTCCGTGCAAAACTCCCAATGCAATCAAAATCCGACGGTGGATCGCAGATTGAGTTTTATTATAACATTCCCCAAGAATAATTGCAGTTACCAATTGGATCAGAAACAAAACGGCAAGAAAAGCACAATGAAAAGGTAAATCTATGTAATTCCCTGTTTTCATTGCAACAGGAAGATTTCCGGCTAATATCGTTCCGCACCAACAAAGAGCGGCAATATTGGCAGAAGACAAGTTCCGCAAAGATATTTTTTCTTTCCAGTTGCTCATTGGTACATTGCCTCCTTTTTTTTCATTTCTTCGCAAATTTCCAAAAATTCAGCAAGCGTTGTACCTCTTGAGTACAATATTTTTGACTCTTCATAGAATCTATCCCGGTCAAATACATCCAAATAGCACCAAACGCAATCCAAATAAAATTCAATATCAGGCTCAATCATCTTTTCTTTGCCTACCCCCCAACGCCACTGGCAAAATATTCTCCACCTAATATATCATTATGAGATTCATAATTCCAATAATTTTGCAAAAAACTTCCGCAGATCAATCTTCAAACAAATAGCCGGAGAGGTAGCGTTCTCCGGTGTCGGGCAGAACTGCCACAATATTTTTATTGGCATATTTCGGGTCTTTGGCCAGCTCTATGGCGGCGAATAAAGCGGCTCCGCCGGAGATGCCTGTAAGCATATCTTCTTGTGCTGCGGCGGCATCAGCGGTTTTTTGCAGCCATTTCAGCTTTTTTTTGAGCCCGGCGTTTGCTGACAAGGTATTTGGCTGATACCAGTTTTGGTCTGTCATTTTTATCTGCAATAACGGCTTTGTAACCGAGCTTGGCCTTGCGTTCCATTTCGGCATCAACAGCTTCCTGCATACAGGCAATGATTTTCTGCATATCTTCACTCATGATTGACGATCTCCATGATTTTCGAGTAAGTAATACTATCAAAGACCTCTATTGACTGATTTTTGTCTTTCTCAAAAACTGGTTTTACATCACCAAGTTTATTGTTAAAACACAAAGTCTTATCGCATACTTCAGAATATAAAAACAAATTTTTAATACTTCTTGGATAACGGCGAACAATGGCATCCGCAGGGACATTATGTCCTCCTTGCTCAAATCTCTGCAACACCGGGGATGCAGAAAATTATGCATTGCTTTAAAAATAATTTATCATAAAATCTCTAATATTGCCTAATAATATTTATTGATAAAAAATAATTCTTTTTATCACTCTTTTCCTGGCATACTATCTCCTATGCACATCAGGATAAAAATAAATATCCACAATGGACACAAAATTGGACAAATAACACAAAGTAGTAATAATAAAAAAAAGTAGCATCCTATTCCGCTACCACTTTTATGTGTGTGTTGCGGCAAACTTAAAAATTTTTTTCTTTGATAAGCTAGTTTTTCCGCTAATTCTTGTTTACGCATTTTTTTTCTTTTATCTTCTGCCTCCCACCTTTTCCACAAATCTTCATCAGAAGTCCATTTTATAATTTTTTGCCAATCGCGTTCACCTGTACAAAAATAGGTGAGTATTTTTTTTATTTTCCAATGCGGTATATCTTTTTCAGCGGAATACAACAACTCATTGAATGATATCAAATATTTGTCACTTTTTACATATAAATAAAGGTAGCCTTCAAGGTTCTCAATCTTTAATTTTCGACTATTAAAATCTGATTTCTCCAATATTTCAGATATTTTTTCTTCATAATCCGTTGTAGGTTTTCCGCTGAAACGAACCGGAATAAGATAACGTTCTACCCAAAAACTTTCTTTGCAATTTGGGCATTCTATATATTTATCATCATATTTAAATGGTAAACGATAAATTTTTTGACAATGAGGGCAAATTGTCTTTAAGAACTTGGGTAAAAACCAACTTTTTATGGAATCGCAAATGTTGCCGACGGATAGCGGTTCAGTAAAAAAACTCATTTTCCATGTCTCCTTTTCTGGAAACACAAGGCAAAAAAAAGAGGGCGTACATCAAAGTTCCAACACGAGGCACGCCAATGCCCACAGCACAAACGATGAAGATACGCCCGAAATATCGGACGCATCCTTTTTGTATAGTGCTGTTTCAGAAATTTGGCGTTTTCGTGTTGTTCAGCAAAAAAGATACGAATATATATCTGTTTTTAGTTCAATGTAATAACTCTATTTATGTCTATGCTTCCTTTTCTTAAAATAAATTAAATGTCAGATTGTCTGACACTTCACTAATATATCATTATAAGATTCATAATTCCAATAAATTTGCAAAAAACTTCCGCAGATCAATCTTCGAACAAATAGCCGGAGAGGTAGCGTTCTCCGGTGTCGGGCAGAACTGCCACAATATTTTTATTGGCATATTTCGGGTCTTTGGCCAGCTCTATGGCGGCAAAGAGTGCGGCTCCGCCGGAAATGCCTATAAGCATACCTTCTTGTGCTGCGGCGGCACGGGCGGTATTTTTGGCATCTTCGTTGGTTACCGGTATGATTTTATCAATGATGGTTCTATCCAGCACTTCGGGTATGAAGTTTGCTCCTATACCTTGCAGTTGGTGGGCTCCTGCCCTGCCCTCCGAAAGCAGCGGACTTGATGCCGGTTCCACGGCAACTATTTCTACTGCCGGAGCAAGTTTTTTCAAATATCTGCCGGTGCCGGTCAATGTTCCGCCGGTTCCCACCCCGGCTACCAAGACATCGATTTTGCCATCCAACGCCTGCCAGATTTCCGGGCCGGTGGAGTTTTCGTGAGCTTGAGCATTGGCAGGATTGACAAACTGCTGGGGCATGAAAGCTCCCGGATTTTCTGCCAAAAGTTTTTTGGCGGCGGCAACTGCCCCTTGCATACCTTCAGCACCGGGAGTCAGCACCAGTTCTGCACCATAAGCGGCCAAAAGTTTACGCCGTTCCACGCTCATAGTATCGGGCATGGTCAGAATAAGTTTGTAACCCTTTACCGCAGCGGCGATCGCCAGTCCTACACCTGTATTGCCGCTGGTGGGTTCCACGATCAACGCTCCGGGAGCGATCAAGCCGGCCTTTTCGGCAGCGTCGATCATAGCGATCCCCACCCGATCCTTGGCACTGCCGCCGGGATTGAAAAACTCCACCTTGGCAAAAATGTTTGCCGTGGAATTGTTGAGCTTGTTGATTTTTACCAACGGGGTATTGCCGATGGTCGAAAGTATGTTTTCTGCAATATTCATAAGTAACAACTCCTTTTTTTATTGGCTCATTTTCCAATATCAGTTAATAAGCATAATTTGCTCCGCTCACACACGACTCGTCCCGATGAAGCATAAAATTATGCTTCGTCGGGACATATCCCAAGGGGAGATTGGCATTCTCCCCTTGGATCCCCTTTGCTCATTGCCCTGCCATATCCAGCTTAATTCCTGACAATTTTAATTAACGGCGGTGGCTGCCGCCCCCTTAAGCGATTTTTGCGTATACGCAAAAATCGTCCTCAAACGCCGGATCCCTAGCGCTCAACTCCGGTCGGCTTCGCGGAACATTTCCGCTCGGTTTGCAGGAATTTATCCTGCAAACTGCCCTCCCATGCGTTCGCGGCTTGCCACGGCGTAGTCTAACGAAGACGGGGGCTAACCGCCCTTGTTGCTGTCGGCTGCAATGGCATATCAACCAATATGGGAACGGTACTTTTTTGTTAATATAACCTTTTCGGCGGCAACTGCAAAGCAATAAATGTGCAAAAAGTTAAAAAACTCTGCCTTATATATGGAAAAAAGCTGTTTTGGCAGTATATTAGAGTGATTGCATACAAACTTTAATCATAACAAAAGGATCATATTATGGCACAAATGGATATCCGTTGGGCACAGTTGGATGTGGCACGGCAGATGGAAACTGTTGAGTTTATTGAAAAATTCGTTACCCTTCTTGCCGACTCCGGCTACAACGGCTTGCTGCTTTATCTGGAAGACCGCATCAAAACTGCCAGCTATCAGCTGCCCGCTGACAACGAAGTTTACACCGTTGATGAAATCAGGCACATCGTTGCCTACGCTGCCGAACGGGGCGTGGAAGTGGTTCCCTGCGTTGCCACGCTGGGCCATGCCGAACGCTTTTTGCGGCACAAGGAGCTGGAACATCTTTCGGAGATCCAGGATGGAATGCGCGACCGTTTCGGCGGAGCCCGCAAAAACGCATTTTGTGTGACCAATCCCGAGTTTTACAAATTTATCGGTACTTATCTCAAGGAAGTCGCTGAACTGTTCCCCTCCAAGTGGTTCCATGTGGGGCTGGATGAGTTCTGGAACTTCAATATCTGTCCCCGCTGCAAAGCCGCCATGCCCGATTTGATGGCTGAACAGCAAATGTTTATCAAACACATTTGCAAAATTCGTGAGATCATGGCTGAATGCGGCAAACGCATCATGATGTGGAGCGATATGTTCGAGTTCTACCCCGATGTGTTCAAAGATGTTCCCCGTGATGTAGTCATGGTAGACTGGCAGTATCAGCACGATGTGCGGAACTATCAGGGGCACTTGCTGGATGTTGATTGCGAAAACCGTCTGGCGGTCAATGCTGCCAACGGCTTTGAAACCATTGCCGCTCCCGCTGACCGCACTTTGTGGAACTCCCAGAGCTACTTTGAATATGCCAGCGGCAAACCCGGCGTGCTGGGCGGCTTGCTCACCTGTTGGGAAAAGAGCGATACATTCCTTTACCGCACCTTGCCGGTATTTGTTGCCGGTGGGTTGCAGATGAACGGCATGACTCCCGACGAAGCCTTTGACGCCATGACCGTGAAACTTTTCGGCACCGACGATGCCGTGTTCCGGGCGGCTTTGAAAATCGCTCTCAACAACGGACTTCTGCGACACTTTGACGGCGTAAAAGAAGGTGCCATCTGCACCCGTGACTATTACGGAATGAACATAGCGGGCATGAATGTATGTTCCGGCAGCAAAACTATATTGGCTTCTTGCAAAGATAAAGTCACCACCGATCTGGGCAAGATCTGCCTGGACGACTTGCTGGATGCTTTGTGGGAAAAGGAACTTTCATTGCAGGCAAAATTCATTGCCCAGGATATTTTTGACAACGGCTGTTCCGCTGAACGCCGCCAAAAGTTTGCTGATTTCCGCAAGGGCTATGCCGATTACTTTGACCACATGATCGACCGCTGGAACTGCTACCGCAGCACCATCAAACCCAATGTTTTTGCCGAACGCAAAGCCGGTGTGCTGGAAAGCATTGATAAATTGGGCAACCGCCTTGCTTCCAACGCATGGGTCAAGATCACCGGCACTCTGCCCGAATTCTACGGCATTGAAAATATTGCTGTTGAATACAAATCCAACGGTCAGTGGGTCAAGCTTGCCAGCGGCGTTTACAAGCCTGCCGGTAATGCCATTTTCTGCCGCTTTGTGGCTCTGGAAAAAGATATTACCGAAAAAATCGAAGAAGTCCGTATCACCGGTTCCGGTCTGGGCGGCGTGGGCATCAACTATGTGGAGATCTTTGTCAACGGTACTTTGTATGTGCCCAAAGCCATTCTCAAGGTGGCGGGCAAAGTCAGCGATCCCTGGTATCTTCTGACCAACAACGGCAACTTTGCCTGGTTTGGCGGTCAGTCCACCCGTTACGACTACTTTGACACTAACGCTTCCGGTCAGAAAAACGCTGTAACGCTGGCAATGGAAGAATTTTCCGCCGACAATATTGCCATGGCAGAAAAGTAAGAGTTATGAAGTACCTTTACAATACCGGCAATAAAGTTTGTGCTCAAGCCATTGAAGTCGAGATCACCGGTGAAAAAATCGCTGCCGTCAAGTTTTCCGGCGGCTGCGAAGGCAATCACCGGGGCATCGAACAGTTGGTTGCAGGCATGGAAATCGACGAAGTGATCAAACGCCTTTCGGGCGTAACTTGCGGCTTCCGCAATACATCCTGCCCCGACCAGCTGGCTTGCGCCCTTGCTGAAGCCAAAAAGAAGTTGAGCGAACAATGAATGTTTTGAAGTTTTTTCAAAGTATCAGCCGTTTTCTGGCAGCGTACACCTCGCCGGTGATCGTAGGCGTAGCGGCGATAACCTTTGTTTATCCGGAACTTTTCCGCTGGGTAAAAGGCGATATCCAGACCCTGGTGCTGGGGATCATCATGCTGACTATGGGTATGACGCTTACCACTGATGATTTCAAGATCCTTGCCAAACGGCCTTTGGATATTTTTATCGGGGCGATGGCTCAATATACCCTTATGCCGCTGATCGCCTTTGTGCTGGTCAAAGTAATGAACTTGCCGCCGGGGATCGCGGCGGGACTGCTGCTGGTGGGCTGCTGTCCGGGAGGAGTTTCCAGCAACATCATTACCTTTTTGAGCCGGGGCGATGTGGCTTTTTCGGTGGGTATGACCACGGCATCGACCTTGCTGGCACCGGTCTTGACTCCGCTTTTGATGCTTTATTTAGCGGGCGATAAAATCGAAATCAACGCTGTGGGTATGTTCAAAAGCATCCTGATAGTGACCATTCTGCCGGTGGCAGTGGGGTTTATCGGCAACTATTTGTGGGGCAAAAAAACTGCTTATCAGGAGTTCTGCAAAACCATGCCGGGGGTGTCGGTGATCGCTTTTGCCTGTATCGTAGGCGGCGTTATCACCTTTAACGGCAAACACTTTTTCAGCTCGGGACTGCTGATTTTTGCGGCGATCTTCCTGCACAACGCCATCGGCTATCTGACCGGGTACAGCGTGGGTGTGCTGACCAAGATGAGCAAAGCTCAAAAGCGGACTATTTCGATCGAAGTGGGTATGCAGAACGCCGGACTTGCCACCAATCTGGCAACGGTGCATTTTCCCAACACTCCGGAAGCGGCACTGGCTTCGGCAGTAAGCTGCGTCTGGCACAGTATATCAGGCACTTTCCTCGCCGGGATCTTCCGTTTGATCGACAAATATCAGGAAAAGAAAAATTCAAAATCTTCAACTTAACTACTCTGTAAAAAGCAAAATCTGAACATCTTTATTCCCCTGCCCGGGCATCCGCAAGACAGCAGCCTGAAAGCCGTAAAAAATATCTGTTGCCGGGTAGGGGATTTAACATTGATTTCAGGCTGAAAAACGGAGCATTTTCTTTATTTTATGCCCCAATCAATAACGGTTCGGCTGTTTGTACGATTTAAAAATTGCCGTTCAGAAAGAATTTTTTTATCAATCTGGCTGTTTCTTCAGCATAAGGCATAGGCGCATGCGGCACTTGGGTATAAACTTTGCATTTGGCATCCGGCGCATAAGCTGAAGAGCTCTCCACCAATCCGTCGGCAGATTTGCTCAAAAAGAGTTTCCCCGGCCAATGCGCATTGTTGGTACCTATAACAACTCCTATTTCCAAACCGGCTATATCGGGAGAAACAATCGTTTTTCTGGCAGAAGTTTTCAGCGCCTTCAAAGGCTGCCAGATCAATCCTGCTCCCGGCAACAGTAATGCTATATCGGCAAGTACCGACCCGCGATGCGGCGTACCAACACAAACCAGCCGTTCAGCGTTCTGCGGTTTATATTTGGCAAGATATGCCCTTGCCAGCAAACCACCCATACTATGACAGGCAAAGTAGAGCCTTTTGTATTTTTCCGGATGCGCAGCAGCAATACTCCTGCTTAAAACCTCCAGACACTCCTCAAAACTCGAATGAGTAGCTGGCAAGTCGGGCGTGATTATGTGCGGAAAATCATCGCAAAGACTCTTCCGCCAAAACTGCATATTTTCCGCAGTACGGCAAAAGCCGTGGATCAGCACCACCAGGGTATCATTGTGCATAATGATCATTGAACTTTCAAATCAGCGGCTACATCAGCAATTATGTCGCTCAAATCGTGTTCCGGCTGCCAATTTATCAAATCTTTGACAGCCCGGGTATCAGGCTTGCGCCGGAGCATATCTTCAAAACCATGCTCGTAAGCTTGTTCATAAGGTATAAGCTCTATTTTTGAAGAACTGCCCAACTGGGTTATGACCTGTTCTGCCAGTTCTTTGATCGAAACCGGTACTGTCCCGCCGATGTTGTAGATCTTGCCAATGGATTCCGGACAGTCCGCCAGAGCAACCAATGCCCGTACTGTATCAAAAACATGACAGAAGCAACGGCTCTGCTCGCCGCTGCCGTAAACTTTCAGCGCTTGATTGCTCAATGCTGCCTGCACAAAACGGGGGATGACCATTCCGTATTGCCCGGTCTGCCGGGGGCCTACGGTATTAAAAAAACGCACCACAGTACCCGGCAGCGCCATATTCCGGTGATATGCCATCAAATAAAATTCGTCCAATAATTTACTGCAAGCATACGACCAGCGGGAGCGTACCGGACAACCAATCAGCAGATCGTCATTTTCGTTGAATTCCGGATTGGCTGATTTACCATATACTTCGCTGGTCGATGCCAATATCACCCGTTTGTGATATTTGGCAGCCAGTTCCAGCACCCTTGCCGAACCTTCAACATTAGTCCGGATAGTCCGCACCGGATCGTGCACGACCAGCTCCACACCCACCGCCGCAGCAAGGTGGTAGATCACATCGCTTGCGGCTATGACTTTTTCCAAATCTTTATACAACAGCAAATCATCTTCGATCATCAGCAAATCGCTGTGGTCAGCAACCTTTGCCAAATTGCGCGGCGAACCGGTCGAATAGTTGTCGATCACAGTAACTTTATGACCGCCGGCAAGCAATTTTTCGGTCAAATGCCCGCCAATAAAACCAGCACCTCCGGTTATCAGAAAATTCATAACAATATTACCTTATCATTAGTTCCCGTTTCTGCACACCAACCGGCGCAATGCTTCAACCGGACCGCTCAACACATAGAGTGTTATTACCGTAAAAATTGCATATTCACGGAAAATCGCAACCGCAAACAGCAGCACGATCAGTATCATAATTTTCAACGGCTGATTATTTTTGCGGGTCAACAGCCATTTCCCCAAGTGCCGATAGGGCAGCGGACTGACCATCAGCACACCCAATATCGCAGCGTATACCGGCAGAATCATTACCCAATTTTTCAAATCCAGATTACATGCCCGCATAGCCAACAGCACACTGACTATTGCCGCCGCAGCTCCGGGCGACGGCAACCCGTGAAAAACATCGCTCTCGCCGGTATGATCCATGGCTTTTACATTATATGTGGCAAGCCGCAACGCTGCGCCGCCTACATAAACAGCACAAAGCAAATATGTTATCCTCACACCCATATTGGTCTGCACTCCCTGCAACCAATGAGTTGAAACTACCATCAGCACAGCCGGAGCTACCCCGAATGTAACCATATCTGCCAGCGAATCCATTTGCAGCCCGATCATACTCGTAGCATTAAGCATCCGGGCAGCAAAACCGTCGAGCACATCAAAGACCATTGCACCGAGAATTATCAGCGAACTCACCAGCACTACATCGTAGATATTTGTGGAACTTTCGTATACGCTCAAAGTCCAGAGGATCGATGCAAAACCACACCAGGAATTACAGAGAGTCAAAGTATTCGGCAGCCAGCGCAATTTGCGTTTGGCTCTATCAGCAATGTTGCTTCTGCGAACAACCTTGCGGCGGCGCACCGGAGCATGATTAGTTCTTTTATTCATTATCAGTCAACCTTTTTTACCCGGGCAATAACCGAACTGCCGCCGCAGACTTTATCGCCAGGTTTTACCATAATTTCAAATGTTTCATCACAAGGCAGATAAAGTTCAGTGCGGCTGCCGAATTTGATCATCCCGTAAATATCTCCGCGCTTGATGATCGTACCGGGCTCCACCGGGCAGACAATACGCCGGGCAATAGCCCCGGAGATCTGCCGGATGGCCATAGGGAAGCTCTTACCTGCTGCCGAAGCATTGCCGGCAATAGTCATTGCTTCGTTTTCCCGGGCACACTCCGGATTACGGGCATCAAGATATTTGCCTTCACGATAATGCTTGGAAACGACCTGCAATTCTGCCGGCACCCGGTTTACATGCACACTCAATACCGAGAGAAATATACCGATACGCAGTGCCTTGCCTTCAAACGGAGCCTGATCAAAATCCTCCACCACAGTTATATCGCGCACAGTGCCGTCTGCCGGACTGATGAGCAGCGCCCCATCGTCCGGCAACTTGCGGCGGGGGTTGCGGAAAAAGAATGCTGTAAAACCGTAGATCAGCACTATCAGCACTCCCGGCACCAATCCCAGGTACCAATTAACATATCTGGCAAGAGCATAGCACCCCGCCAGCAGAATCAAAGCCAACAAACCACCGCCGCCCCATTCGCGGATACCGTAACGCGTAAGTGTCATAAAAAAACAATCCTTTCATATCGTTAAAAAATTTGCACACTCACTTAAATTATTGCATTTTTGCAAAATTGCAACTATTTAGAGTTTACTTTTTGCGAATTGAGTGCTATTTTTTTATAGAAATACTTAAAACCAGCAAAAAATAACACTCAATACCGTTGAGCAAGAAAAAAAAATAAACCCAGGGCAGAGATATGTCAGGAACAGTAAAATCAATGCGGCTGCAAATCGCTTTTTTCGGCAGAACCAATACCGGTAAATCCAGCTTAATAAACCTGCTGGCAGGTCAGCAGGTGGCAATTACCAGCCCCATAGCCGGTACTACTACCGATATCGTGGAAAAAGCTATGGAGTTATCCCCCATCGGACCGGTGCTGCTTATTGATACTGCCGGACTGGACGACACCACCATTCTCGGACCGGAACGCATCAAAAGGACCCACAAAGTTTTTGAGCGTACCGATATAGCCATACTGCTGACCACCCCGAATGTCTGGGGCGAAACCGAAGAACTGGCAGCTGCAACAGCAGCACAGCACAAACTGAAGCTCATCACAGTAATAAACAAGTGCGATACTGCCCGGTTGGAACGCAGTTTTCTCGAAGCAGTACAGCAGAAATCGCACAGCGTGATACAGGCAATTACCCTGCCCGGAGCTGACCGGGAGAGCTTGCTCAATGATTTCCGCAGCGCTATTTTGAAAAACCTGCCGGAAAGTTTTATGCAAATGCCGCCGCTGGCAGGCGATCTGCTCAAGCCGGGCGAATTGGCTGTATTGATCGTACCGCTGGATATAGCTGCCCCCAGAGGCAGATTGATCCTGCCGCAAGTTCAAGCCATACGGGATATACTCGACCACAACGCTATGACACTGGTGGTCAAAGAAGATCGCTATCCGGAACTTATCAGGCAAATCACGCCCCGGCCGTCGCTGGTGATTTGCGACTCGCAAGTGGTAAAAATGATGATCGAAAACACTCCTCAAGATATACCATGCACCACATTTTCAGTGCTTTTTTCCAGACTGAAAGGCGATACGAAAATTTTCATGCAAGGCTGCAAAGCCATAGCCTGTTTGCAGGAAAATGACAAAGTGCTGATCGCCGAAGCCTGCACCCACCACCCGACCTGCGAAGATATCGGCAGAGTAAAACTGCCGATGATGCTGAAAAAAGCAACCGGAAAAACTCTGGATTTCACCTTCGCCCCCGGACGGGATTATCCGGAAAACATCCGGGACTTCAAACTCATAATCCACTGCGGCAGCTGCATGCTCAACCGCAAAGAAACTCTCTGGCGGATCGAACAGGCGCAGCAGTATAATGTGCCGATCACCAATTACGGCATGGCTATATCATGGTGCCAGGGGGTTCTGGAAAAAGTGCTTATTCCGGAATAAAGCGGCTTTTTTTGAGTTTTTTGATACATTGCAGACTTGAAAAAAACTGTTTTAAGTTTAAATTATAGTGATTTGTGTTTTTTGGGGTCAATTTACAGGAGCAGGACGGCTGAATAATGGCGGGCAATCAAGTACGGCATCATTTGGAAAAGAATGATGTTTTTGCAAGTTATACTATAGTCCAGTTCTGCGGCAGCGGAGCTTACGGCGAAGTATATCTGGCAGAAGACATCACGCACAAACTTGTTGCGCTCAAGATCATTCCGATATCCAGCGGCAGCGAAGTCTGGCGCATGGAGCTGATCGGCTTGCGCCATTACCGGCAAAGTATCGAAAACTATAAATCGCTGATCGAAGTGCTGCATGTGGGCGAAACAGAAAACTTCTTCTACTACACCATGGAAGCAGCCGACAATATGCTGCACGGCGACCTCACTGAAGAGTATGTGGCAGATACTCTGGCGCACCGGTTGGAACGCGGAGGGAGGCTGGAGCCGGAAAAAGTTCTCGAACTTGCCAATGCATTGCTCGATGCACTTGAACATCTTGCCGAATACGATCTGGCGCACCGCGATATAAAACCAGCCAACATTGTTTTTATCAATGGTCAGCCCAAGCTCAGCGATATCGGGCTTATCTCCAATACCGGAGTCCGTTCAAAAGTTGTAGGCACTCTGGAATACATGCCGCCGGAAATCGCCGACGGGGATCCGGTCGGCTACGGGCACGACCTGTACAGTCTGGGAAAAGTTCTGTATTGTGCGCTGACCGGTCTGCTGCCGGATAATTTTCCGGAAGTGCCGGTAACTGTACCGCTGCGGGCATGGCGGCAATTCAAAAACGCATTGCTCAAAGCCTGCTCTCCTGATCCGCGCAACCGCTTTTACACGCCCTCTGACTTCCGGGCGGCACTGCCGTCGTCAATCAAAGAAACTACTTTTATTGATGAAGAACTGGAAAATTTGCGGACCTACCGCAAACATCACCCGATAACATGGCGTTTAAGTTTGATTTCTGTAACGCTGGTGTTTATTGCTATGGCGCTGGCGCTGGTGCTGGCATTGGGGCAAAAACGGAATATCCGGATCGCCCAGCGCAACCGCATTGATTTTATTTACCGGACGATCGATCTTTTGAACGATCAGGATATTCACATATCACGAACCGCCGCCATAACCGGCAATCAGGTGCGGGCATGGCAGCTTGCCAGTGTTGCCGAAATGGCAGCCAACGCCCGTGCAGCGGGGGATCTGGATGCAACCGAACACTATTGCCGGCTTGCCGAAGCTACCTTGCGCATGTGGAGCGAAGAAGAATTTCAAGCGCTGCAAGGCCGTATTCAGCCGGATGTAGAACAAACTCAAAAGGCAGTTGTTTTTGAAGCATTGACCGAATACCGGAATTTTCAGGCAACGCCGCTGGCAGCGAATCTTTCGGATTTTTCTTCTGAAATACTGGAAAGCACAATAAATGATTTGCAGGAAAAACTTGCAGAGCACTGGTCAGGGCCGCAACCCGGCATGAGCTGGACTTTCCCGGCATTGCCTGATCTGCAATTCAAATATATTCCTGCCGGCGGCCTGCCCGGAGAACCACGGGAGTCGTTCTGGATAGCCGATTGCGAAGTGACCGGCCGTCTGTTGCGCAAAGTATTGCAGGATGGATCTCCGCACTATGTGCAGGATAATGATCTTCCGGCAACCCGGATCAGCTGGAATGACCGCATAGATTTCTGCCGCAAACTTACTGAAAAAGGGCGCAAACTGGGTATCCTGCCGGAAAACTGCATAATCCGCCTGCCTTATTTGTCAGAATGGAATTTTGTCAAACAAGGTGCCTGGACAAGCGCTGGCGGGTTCCTTTACGAAAACATCAATGTTAAAGATTTTGCCTGGTTCGGCAGCAACAGCATGTATCAAACTCACGCAGTACGCCTTAAATCCGGCGGGACTTTGGGCATCTACGATCTGATTGGCAATGCCGCAGAAAGCGTTTTACAGAGCAAGACCTCCCCGGGAGCCCCCCCGCGCATAGTCAACTGCGGTGCCAGTTTCCGCGACCGGCGGGTCAGCAGCTCAATGACTCAAAAATGCGATATTGATATGCTGGAAAACAAGTGGAGCGGATTCCGGGTGGTGATCGCTCCCGGCGATATGGATTATTTTGAAAATAACTGGTATACCGGGAAAAATCATGTTATTCCGGTCAATGAAAGTAAGTATGAACTTATAGGTTCTCCGTATTGCCGCTGGGGGGCAGGCTCTGCCGAAAAATGGAGCAAATTGTTAAAGAGCGAACCAGTGATCCTGCAAAACAGCAATCTCCGCAAAAAACTTTTCCGTTCCGGTTCCAGATTGCAGGATCTGCCGGTAATAACCAATGCGTTTTACTCCGATGGCAAATGGTTGTGGCAGGATAAAACACCCGTCACCAGCGGCGAATGGCTCAACGACCTGGATAACGAGCAATTCAGTGCAATGTTTTGGGATCATGGGTTCTGGCGTGGGGTACCGGCAAACGAAACTGCGCCGCTGTTCATTATTAAATACACTTCGCAAACGAATCCGTCTGTGCGGTTGAGCAGGGAAAAATCCGATCTTATTCTTGACCGGTTCAAACTCAATGGTAAAGAATATTTCCTGCTGCGCGCGCCAGTGGACTGGTACACTGCCAAGCGGCTTGCAGAACTTTTGGGCTGCCAGCTGGCGGTTCCCGGCAATTCTCAAGAATTGGCATTTATAACCGGAAAACTGAAAAACCGCAGGCGGTTACGAATAGCGCTCGGCGGATACCGCAAACTCGGCAAATGGCATTGGGTCAACGGCAAAACCAACCTTGAAAAGTTACCGCCCGACAGCAAGAGAAATACAGCATCGATAAACAACCGTTTTGCAGCAATTTATAAAGGCAAACTCTGTAGTGCCAGCCGATTTGATGCATTTCTCTGCGAAGTAAAATAATAATGGATGCGCAAAATCTTAAACTGTTTCCGTAGTAACTCCGCTCATCAATATCTGACAATTACATAAAAACTCTGCTGGCAGTACCACATTATATATACACATCATTATAAATTAAAAAAAAATAAAAAAATATCAGAAAAAAATTTGCAATAGAGAAAAATAAAGTTATATTAAAGTTGTAATGATTACAAAATAATAATCATTACAAAAAACTAAAAAAAAATAAATACCCTTAACGAAAGGAATAGAAAAATGAAGTATGTGTGCCAAATCTGCGGTTATGTCCATGAAGGCGAAAATGCACCTGAAGCCTGTCCCCAGTGCAAAGCTCCTGCCAGCAAGTTCTCGGTTCAGGCGGCAGTTGAAGGTGCAATCAAATTTGCTTGCGAACACTATGTTGGCGGCCATGACGATATCGATCCGGAAGTGCGCGAAGGCCTGAAAGCCAATTTTATGGGCGAATGTACTGAAGTAGGCATGTACCTGGCAATGAGCCGTCAGGCGGAACGCGAAGGTTATCCGGAAATCGCCGAAGCTTACAAGCGCTACGCTTTTGAAGAAGCCGAACATGCCGCAAAATTTGCAGAGCTCCTGGGCGAAGTACTGACCTCCAGCACCGAAAAGAATCTGCGTATGCGTGTCGAAGCCGAAACCGGTGCCTGCGCCGGCAAGTTTGAAATCGCCAAACGCGCCAAAGAACTCGGTTACGATGCGATCCATGACACCGTGCATGAAATGAGCAAAGATGAAGCCCGCCACGGTGCAGGTTTTGCCGGTTTGCTCAAGCGTTACTTCGGAAAATAATCGAACAGTAATAATCCGGGGCGGTTGCAAACCTCACAAACAAGGTAAGCAACGCCCCTTTTTTCCGGTAAAAAAGATTCAAGTATTGGAGTTATTATGCAAGAAACAGTTTCATATTTAAGAAATTTCGGATTAAGCCCTTCTCCGCAGCGGGTTGCAATCTATGATTTTTTGCGAAAAAACCCCATACACCCCACTGTGGATACCATCTATAACGCAGTTATTGAACAGCAGCCGGGTATATCACGCACAACGGTTTACAACACTGTAAAGCGCTTGGTGGATGTAGGCGCAGTACAAGAAGTCATCATTGAAGATGGCGAATTGCGTTACGATGCAAATATGTCTTCGCATGGACATTTCAAATGCCTGAAATGCGGTAAGATCTACGATCTTTTTCCGCCGGAAAACACTCCGCTGGTCAACAAGATCCACGGACTGCCGGAAAAATTTCAGATATTGCGGCTGCATTTGTGCTGTCGGGGCTATTGCAGCGATTGCAGCGATTGAAAATATTCATCGAAGCTGACAAAATACCAAAGAGCGATCCAGAAAAAATTGGATCGCTCTTTATTTTTTTGCTTTGTTCCCGATAAAGGTTGATATGGGAGCCTCGGGGAAGAGGGAAAAACCTTTTTAAGAAAAGGTTCTTTCCCTTTTTCCCAAACCCCATCACCCTTTTCCAAACCTTTTATTGGCATTTATCTATTTGTTACACAAATAGATAAATGCCCTTTAAGTTTTGAAAAGATTTTATTCAACATCTTTACTGTTAATCAACCGATATTGGGAACAGAGCCTATTTTTTCAAGAAAATATAATCGTTGTGCAGCATTTGTATCTTCGCCCGCTTTGGGGGATCGGGGCATCATACACTTTACATGCAATGCACATGATCATTGGGAGTTTGTCCGGAAAATTCACCTCCGCCAGCTTGGCGAAGGCAAAACTCCGCAAACAAAGCTCTTTATTCCGCAGCAATTCCGGCGGCGGCTTTTACCAGACAATCCTTTGCCCCGATGCGGGTCAGATTTTTGTGGTCAGGAATGGTCTTCCAGGCGTTTCCGGCAGCAAGGATCCTGCCGCCGCGGTTCATATAATCGACCATTATTTCGATCCAGCCGTTTTTGATCAATCCTTTGCCCCAGGCTTCAGTGCCGTTGGGCATTATCAGCAAGTCTGTATCATTAAGCAGCTCTTTGCTCAAACCGGTCTTGACGGCAAGTTTCGGACACTTTTCCAGAGCAGTAACCTCTTTGATGGATTGAGTGTGACCGTTGCTTGCAGCTCCGATGCAATAAAGCACCCGGAGCGGACGGTAGGAGGCAAGCGGCAGTTTCGGGGTGATTTTTACCCCGGTCACGGCGTAGACGCAACCCACAAAAATATCGTTGGTATTCAGTATGTATTCTGGGTGGAAACTTGTGGCAATGACTTTGCCTTTGCCGTAGTTGCCGTAAATCAGTGCGGGAGTGTCGAAGAAGCTCACCCCTGCCCTGCCCAGCGGACCAACGCTGCTGGTGTATTTGGCATAGGTTTTGCAGTTGCCTTTGTCCCACTTGGCCTCTCTGGCAACGGGCCCGCGGGAGTAACGCACCATGCGTTTGCCGGGGCGGATATCCAGCAGCTTGGCGCCTTCCGGAGAAAGGTCGATCTGCACATCGGCACGGTAACCTACCGCTTCGCGAACATAGGTATACGGCATGATCTGAGCTCTTTCGGGACGGTTCAAGGTAATGTGGAATCCGGCACAGATACCAACGTATGCACCGCCATTGCGGATGAAATCCTGCAATGCCTTCACCCCCTCTTTGCCCATGGATTCCATTTGCAGCTTGCTGGACCCGCCGGGCATGACGAGCAGATCCAGACCATTGAGTTTGCCGTTGCGCAGATCTTCGCCTTTCAGCAAAGTCATGTCGATCTGGGGCGAATAATGGAGCAATCTTGCCAGCAGCAATACGCCGCCGCCCCGGCTGCCCTGGTCGATGTAGAAGCCGGTCTTGAGTTTTTTGCCGGTATATTGAACGGCACATTTTTCAGTGGCAGTGGTACACTGGGTGGAGTTACAGCCTGCACAAATCATCAGTACAGGAAGCAATGCAAAGATGAACTTTTTCATTTTTTTCTCTTTCCTTAAAATCGTTAATGTCAAATTTTTCTTTATTTAATTATACTTAATTATCTGATAATCAATCTGTTATTTGCAAAACTTGCAAAATCCTTTATTTTTTTTTGCATAAAAGGTTATCAAAAGAGCCACTTTGTGGTAGATTATCCTTGTC
>JAZMZK010000118.1:0-6899 GCA_045585955.1 Victivallaceae bacterium | reverse complement strand
AAAGTCCTAATGGCAGGGGGGCTGGTAAAACTGCTCGCCTGCCAGCTAAAAAACTCTGCAAATTATTTGCAAAATCTGTGTTTACAGCTACTTTTTAGAAAAGTTATGGGATGGCTGTGTAATTTTTCTGCAATAATATCTCCAGTTATTCCAGTAAATTCTTTTCCTGTACGGCAATCTTCAACCAAGTCATACTTCTGTAATTCTTCGATGGACCGTATTGCTTCTTTTATACTCTCATGCATTGGTAAAAGCTGAAACAGGGAAGAAAAAGCACTAAATACAGAAAGAAATAATACTTGAAAAAAGACGACCTCGCCAACAGTAATGATTTTTTGCCATGCAAAATATCCTGCTGAACCAAGAATGCATATTTCTCCGGAGAAAAGAATCAACCGATTGTATAATTCAAACCGAATGTTAGTAAAATCATTAAAAATATTTATTTGCCGGAATTTTGTAAAACGGGTGTATGGTAAATCAGCAAAAGGAGTGTGTGCGGCCATTGATTTCAGAAATGGGTAGATATGTATAAATTCAAAAACTTTATTGATCGATCGATCATATATCCGACGAATTGCATTGTTATTGCGGGCAAATTTTTTCCTGAACGGCAAAAGAGTTAATCCCATAATCAGCATAAATAAAAAAAATAGTACGGCAATCAGGCGACTGTGCAGCAGAACAGAGATCAAAGCGATACCCGCAACACAAACCGAACCTATGAACTGCGGATACAACTCTCTGAAAAATGAGCTGTATATTTGAGCATCTCTTAAAAATTTCATTCCGATTTCGCCATTGGCAAAATGTTCGACATAACCGGGATTTAAATTCTGAAATTTCTCCAATAGCTCATGTTGCACACACAATTCTTCCTCTCTTGCAATCTTTACAGCACAACACTTTTTGACAATATTGATAATCAATACAGCCAACATGCAAGAAGCAAGCAGAATAAAATTCAGCACTACCGCTTGCCTATCAACAATAGCATTAATGAAACGACTGGAAAAATAAGGTACTCCCACCAACATCAACGATTCCGCCGCTGCCAGAGTGGTCAATACACAAATGGCTCTTGTTTTTCCAGTATAGATTTTCATAATGTGATTGTTGAAGATGGATCAAGTATGGCATCGACGACTTCGTTGTGCAAAGTCAAATTTTCATCATCAAGCCAACCAAATTGTCCGACCGGATTGACCTCAAGGAATTGAGGCTCTTTACCACCGATAATAAAGTCAAGTCTACCGAATTTTAACCCCATATCTTTCATATAGAGATCTACTTTTTCTTCAAACTCTTTTCCGGCATTCCAAGGAACCCACTGGTTGGCATCAGTTCCTTGTGTTACTCGCCAATCGGTCAAGTCACCACGCGCGGTTGCGAATTGATAGCAATGGATTTTTCCGTTTATATAAAGCACTGTTGCATCATGATCGCCATCTGCAATGTCTTGAGTAAACCAAGGAAAATTGTGATCTAATTTATTTCTGTCAATAGTTGCAACATATGGAAATGTTTTATCAGAAAAAAATTTTTGTGTTAATGTCTTTATCACCACTTTTTTTGATGATAACGAGAACCCCCAGTGGATTAAAAAATCAGGTACAACAAAATATTTTTTGGCAAGCTCCATCTGCTTAACCTTAAAATAATGAATTTCCCATGCAGTCCAAAGTCTTAATAAATTTTGCTCTTTCAACCACCCAGCTAAAGAGTTTGTAATATAATTCAGTGTACTTTTTACCCACTCTTCTTCTCCATTCAATAAATAACCAAATGGCATATCTTCTCCATATGGTAAAGTTGCCTTGTAAATAGCAGCAATACTGATATTTTTTTCATTAATGCTGCGACCTAAAGGATCAATTATCTCAAAACCATACGATGTCCACGCAAATTGATATTTTTCATACAAATCCAAATTAAAACGGAAAACATCAATCTTTCTTTGTTCTAAGATTTGAATTATTGCATCTGAAGAACTGCAAAAGCTGGTGGTAATTAGAAATAACATTTTTTCCTCCTCCTCCTGCCAGAAAAAAATCTGGCAGGAGGAATATAAAAATTAGTCAGTCCAAGAATCAAAATCTCTCAGGATAGTGCCGGGAGTAGTGTTGTTAGTAGAACCACCGGTGCCAAATTTCATAGCATCAGTGGACCGTTGGGTCTGCCAATTATAAGACATCACAATTTCGTTAGAAGGGACATTACGCTTCATTACCACAGGGCTAACAACATTGAGAGTCTGCTTTTCGCTTTTGAGATGATTAATCATTTTTTTCTCCTGGTTAATTACTTGCAACTTCTTTTTCTGATCAAACCAACAAATCCTTTTTCGATAGGATAATATCGTGCCGCAGTGGCAATGCTCATAATATTTCTTGACTGGTGATGTACCTCCTTTCTGAAATTATTTCTATCACATATTGATAGTTTTACGATTAGTAAAAAGAATAGCCGCAAAATCCATTGCTGGATTTTGCGGCTACAAAAATCGATTTGGAAATATATTTTCAAGGAATAATGATCATGCCCCTTGAATTTAAGAAAAAAAGTGCGGAATGGATAATATTGAAATTTTGTCGGATTTTTTACAAAATTTGGCGGCTTGCCGATTCCACAACTTTTTGCTGCGAAATCCAGCTTGCTTGGTGGGGTTCAAAAAAAAACCGAACGCCCTCAAGCGCGCGATCAAGGGTCCCGCCAAGAACCCGCTACAACTCACAAGAAAGCGTCCAGTAAGATGTGTAGACACAATCTCACCAGATACATTTCACCTAATGTTGTAGCAAATAACTTTTAAACTTGGCGGGTTTTTGATCGCATTTGCTGAAATATAACGGTTGTCAATTAGCCCTGCTGTAAAATGGAAAAAACAACTCCATCAACACAACATTGTCGTTAATATATCACTATAATATATAAATTGCAAATAATTTTTTTTGAGAAAATACAGAAAAGCAGTCCGACCTGTCCGACCTGTCCGACCTGTCCGACCTGTCCGACCTGTCCGACCCGTACGATCTGACCGACCTGTCCGACCTGTCTGACCTGTCCGACTTGGCTTCGCCCGAGCAAGCAAATGCATGAGCAAAGGTTGGGATTTTGCAAGACGGAACGCGAGGGAGTGTACTTTTGTACTCGACTGAAGGGGAAACGCAGGCAAGATTTGCCGCAAATAACATCCCCAAATCAAGCAAAAGTGCGTGCAAAGGTCGAGTTTTGCAAGGCGGACAAGCGAAGGAGCATACCACCGTATGTGACTGAGCGGTTCGACGCAGCAAGGCTCGAGATTTGCCGCAATTTTGCTTGATTTAAAGTTCTTCGTCGGCTCCGACCAGCCCCGGGCCGAACAATGTTACTCTGCCTGCTCTTTCTATGGGTACTTGGATCAGATCCCCGGGCTTCATGCCTTCAGTATGGCTGAACACAACCGTTCTGGCGGTGGAGGTTCTGCCCGACCAGCGGGCGGGGTTGCGGGGGCTTACGCCATCGACCATTACTTCCAGAGTTCTCCCTACGCAAGCGAGATTTCCGGCGATGGAACGCTTTTCCAAGTCTGCCAGCAATATTTGATTGCGTTCTTCTTTGACGCTCTGGGGTACATCGTCTGCCCACTCGGCGGATTTGGCTCCGGCACGGGGAGAGTATTTGAAGATGAATGCGTGGTCAAAGCCCACCGTGTTCATCAAATCCTTTGTCGCCATAAAGTCTTCATCGGTTTCGCCGGGGAACCCTACGATCACATCGGTCGAAAAAGTCAGCTCGCCAACTTTATTTTTCAGCTTGTTGACGATTTCCAGATAGCTATCTGCCGTGTATTGCCGGTTCATATTCTTGAGCACCCGGTCAGAACCCGATTGCAGCGGCAAATGCACATTGCGGCAGATCTTGGGCTCGTTGGCAATTATATCAATAAGTTTATCGGTAAAAAATGTAGGATATGGCGAAGTGTAACGGATGCGTTTGATACCGTCGATTTTCGCTATTTCCTGCAATAAATCCCCAAAGGGCGACACATCTGCCGGTGGGGGATTGACATTGCCGCCGCAGCCGTAAGCGGCTACATTCTGCCCCAAAAGCATGACTTCCCGCACGCCTTTATCGGCAAGCATTTTTGCTTCTTTGATAATATCTTCAGCTTGACGGCTGTATTCCCGCCCCCTGACATACGGCACAATGCAGTACGAGCAAAAACGGTTGCAGCCCCGGGTAATGGCGATCATGCCGGTATGAGGTCGTAAATTGGCGTAATCGCTGTGCATACCCATAGCTTCAAGTACATCGCTGGAATCTTCCAGCAAGGCTATCTTGCGGCGATTTTGCCTGACATCGTCAATAACCTCCAACAGCCGGTGCAGCTGCCCGGTACCCAGAGCAAAGTCCAGATGTGCGATTTTATCCAGCAGCTCCTGCCCCCGGTGCTGTGCCATACAGCCGATAACGCCCACCACCAGATCGGGATTGTGCTTTTTATACTTTTTCATGAAAGTAATCTTGCCGATGGCTTTGCGTTCCGCCTGATCCCGAACGCTGCATGTGTTGAAGATCATCACATCAGCATCAGCTTCAGCGGCGGTCAATTCAGCTCCGGCATTAGTCAACATGCCCGCCAGAGCTTCGCTGTCACGCACATTCATCTGACAGCCATAGGTCTTGATGAATACTTTCACTTGATCAATCCTTTCAGCTCCGGCGCCAGCACCAGATTATCCCGGTGAACAAATTCTTCGTCGGCGGCACTGCCCAGCTTTTCAACAAGTTCGTCGTGGTGTTTACCCATAAGTTCGGCACATTCGCTGGAAGAGTAGTTGCTCAAGCCCCGGGCAATGACTTCGCCCTTGGCGGTGCAAAGTTCCACCGTATCGCCCCGCTTGAAGGTGCCGAACACTCCGGTAACGCCGGAGGGCAGCAGACTTTTGCCGCCGGTTTTCACGGCTTTGATCGCTCCGGCATCCAGAGTAAGCGAGCCGGAAGCCTTGGCAAAAAACTTGATCCAGCACTGTTTGGAGTGCAGTTTGCTGCGACGGGGGCAGAAGAGTGTACCAACATCTTCCCCGGCAACGATTTTTTCCAATATGCCCGGTTCCCGGCCGTCAGCTATCCAGAGATGGGCGCCAGCTTCAGTAACCAGATTAGCTGCCCGGAGTTTGGAGATCATGCCGCCCACACTCATAGCGTTGTTATCGGTATCCCCCGCAGAAGCGATCATTTCCGGAGTAAGCTTTTCCACCAGCGAAATTCGTTCGCCCAAAGAGCCGTCGGCATTGCGTTTACGCAAGCCCTGCTCGGTGGTCAGGATAACGGTCAATTCAGCACCCAGCACCGCACCAAGCATACCGGCAAGGGTATCGTTATCGCCAAATTTAAGCTCGGCAACCGAAACGGAGTCGTTTTCGTTGATAATGGGCAAAACATCGTGGCAGAGCAGAGCGTTGATGCAGTTTGCCGCATTGATATAGCGTGACCGCTGCCGCAGATCGTCGGCAGTCAGCAGAAGCTGTGCAGTGTGGAATCCGTACTTCCGGCACTCGGCATCGTAAAGCGCCATAAGTTTGCCCTGCCCGATGGAGGCAAGTGCCTGAACTTCCGAAAGCTGTTTGGGGCGTTTTTCCATCCCCAGTGCGGTCATACCGGTACCGACGGCACCGGAAGAAATAAGCATAACTTTGTAGCCCTTTTCCCGCAAAGCAGCGATCCCGCCGATAAGTTCGCTGAAACGGCGGGGGTCGGTCAACAGACGGGTACCGGCCTTGACCACGATCAGCCGGGTATTCTTGATAAGTTCTTTTCTGACTTTTGAAACATCCAAACTCATATAAATAAAAATCCCTTGAAAAAGTTTCTACATTACTATTATATAATAATATAGCGTATAATGCGACTTTTTCAAGGGTTTTTCTCCGATTGCCGGAGATTTTTTCAGCAGCTTGCTTCGATCTTACGCATATTTACCAAACTGGTGGTGATACCCTGTTTGGCATCGCCGATACTGCACTCGTATTCCAAGCTCAAATAGCCGTCATAACCGGCATCTTTCAACGCCCGGAAACAGTTCTTGAAATCCACCACGCCTTCGCCGGAAGGACAGGCAATGTGTTTATTGTTGATAAAGACATAATCTTTTACATGCACCATTTCCACATATTCAGCAATGCTGCTTACGCCCACAATGGGCAGTTCGCCGCCGGGCAGCCAGTAGTTGCCGATGTCAGCAGTGGCTCGCAGGAAGGGCGAATTTACTTCGTTGATGTAAAAGAGCTGTTCAGCAGAGTTTTTGCACAATGCACCGTGGTCTTCGATGGCCATAACAACATTGCACTTTTCAGCAGTTTCCACGCAAGCAGCCAATGCTTCGGCGATTTTAGGACTGTAAGTCGCCCAATCCAAACCATAACCGCCGCCAAACACCCGCAAGGCTTTGCAGCCGAACGAGGCGGCTTCTTCCAGAGCAACTTTGACTTTTTCGATTTCAGCTTGCAGGCGGTCTTCAGCCGCAGCGTTACCAAAGTTGTTGCCGACAATGTAGTTGGCAATAGCTATGCCTTCTCCGTCAGCAACCTTTTTGGCTTCGGCAAATTCGGAAGCTTTGTTTTCGCCCCAGTAATAACCAAGATCGATACCATCAAACCCCACATGGGCAGCGGCTTGGATGATTTTCGGAACAGTTCTGACTTCTTCCGGAACCAGCAGATGGGCTCCGTAGACAGTTATACCCATTTTCATAGTAAAAAACCTTTCATTTACAGTAAGCTCTGTACCCAATAAGGGTCGGTACTTGAGGAGGGGAAAAAGACCTTTTGAGGAAAGGTCCTTTTTCCCCTCCTCAAACTCCACCCCTTTTTTCCAAACCTTTTCCCGGCATTTATCTATTTGCGCTGCAAAATAGA
>JAZMZK010000117.1:0-7633 GCA_045585955.1 Victivallaceae bacterium | reverse complement strand
CGGCCTTGATCTGGGTATCCGCACCGGGTTTGGTGCCGCCGCCCCAACTGCCGGTGGAAATTTCTTCCGGAGCACCGGCTCCGACATCGAGGACGCCGTCAACCGTGATCGAACCGCCCATCACGCGCAGGGCTTCGCCGTTGGCAAACAGTTTGCCGGTAGAGCTGACAACCGTTTCAGCATTGTTCAAAAGCAGCTGATAAGCGCCAATGGTGCCGTCGACCTGCAAATCATAAGTTTCGGAGGCATCGACGATCACATCGTAATTCCAGATGCCGCTTTCGATTTCTTTTGCCGGAGTGTTGAGCAAGTCCCACTGATTGGCGGTGTAAGTAACATTGGCGCCTTCCATAACGACCAACTTACCGGCACTTTTTTCCGCAACAGCCGCAGCAGCGTTCACATCAGCAAAGGCGTTGGTGCCGAAAACTGCGACTTTCCCATTTACGGAAACTTTTGTGCCGTCTGGGAATGAACTCCAGGTATTATTAACATAAATTGTTTCAATACTGCTGTCAGCCGGTATTTCCGTACCTTCAACAACCATATTGCTTTCAGCAGTACCTTCAGGAATGGCAGCACCTCCAAAACCATTGGCAACAGGAGTAACACCTTCTTCAGCAGGATGGATCTGGGAAACTGCAATAGCATTATTTTCGATATCAATACTGCCATTGCTGCCTTCTTTAATAGCTGCAGCATTATAAATACCGACTTGAGCACCTTCAATAACATTGCCGGATATTTCTACACCGCTGATGGTGGCTGAACCGATACGGATCGCTCCCGCATAAATACCGCAAGACCCCTCCTGAACATTGGTTATGGTATTATCATTGATTTCGACAGTCATATCACTGTTATGCAAATCAGCACAATACACCGCACTCGCATAGCTCTTGTCAACGATATTTCCATCGATCTTGATGGTTTGTTCACCGCTGCCCTGATAAGTCTTGCCTGTAAGACTTAACTGAATCGCGTGTGCAGCAGCATAAGTAACTGTGTTATTGGAAACATCAGCATTGTTGACATTTGCCGCATAAATCAAACCATAGCCAGCGTATGCTTCTTCATCGTAGTAACCTTCGCAGACATTGTTACGGACTGTCAGATTTTCAAAGCCCCATGTACCAAGCGAAAGGAAAATACCGTAAGTACGGGTCATACCGGCTTCAGTAAGGTCAAATGTACAATTTTCAATAGTTACATTGCGCAGGGTACCAACCTGGGAAATACAGCTGGCATTGTTGGCATAACCGGTAACACCGCTGGCATCAGCTTCAGAAGCAACAAAGTTAATACCATCGACAACGAAATCAAAATCTTTTCCGCCTATATTAAGACCACGCATGGTAACATCACCTTCGGCTTTCAAAGTCAAAGATTTGTTGACGGTAACCCGTTCATCGGTTGCAGTGTATTCACTGCCTTTAATGATAACGGTATCACCGGCGGCAGCGGCGGCGACTGCATCAGCAACTGTTTGGTAAAATTGGGAAGTCCCCACATACAATGTAGCCATAACTTTACCTCTTTCTCTTTTTTTTGGTAATTTGTTATTTTGTTTATATTGTTAAAAATTTATTTGTTTATACTCTATATTTTAATGGGAATGTATGGGAATTTATGGGATTGTATGGGAGTTTATGGGAGGGTGCTTGCGGCACCGCTTCTCATACCCTCTCATACTTTCTCATACCCTCTCATATTTTCCCACAAAAAAACAACAAAAGCCCTGCCCCTTATCTTTTTGACAGGAGTAAGGCTTTGGTTGTTGCTCTATAATTTTCAAAAAACTCCGTTTTGCTCATAGCCGCAAGCCTCCTGCACAGGCTAAAATTGCCTGCCGCTTGAACAAAACTTTTTTGCCGGTGTGGTGTTCCGGCACCCGCAAGTGCTTTTTCACCACTCCAACCATCCGGCGGTACAAAACATTGACCACCGCTACAAATCCAGCCGCTTTCTTCACCACCACCCAGCACGCACTGCTCAAGGCAGAGCTTACCGAAAAACTCAAACTGCTCTTCGTTTCAAACGCAAGATCAAACGAAAGCTCACGATTCAAGGTATTTGCTAAAGAGATAGTTATGGAAGAAATTCGCTGTTTGTTCACCGCTATATTTGTACTGTTTTCAAGGCACGAAGATACCACAAAGCGCACGCCTTTGATCAGCGATTTGAGCTCATTTTTTACGCTTAAAATCATCGTGTTCCTCAAAAAAAACCACATAAATACAAATATACTGTCGTTACAATACACCTGACATTGCAAAATTGCAAGCATCGCACAAGCTTTTTTTTCTCAAAAAAGCAGCTTTGTTGCTGATACACGAAAGCTGCTCCGCCAAATCAGTCTTTTGATTTGCAATATAAAGGAATTGTGGTATATTATATGATACTGTAAATGAAATGTTGGGTTTTCATTAATATATGGTTCGTTTTTTCAGACACCCGCGTATGCGGGATATTATTTTATGGGGGCTTCTGGTCATATACCTGGCTGGTCTTGCTGTTTTGGCTGCCAAAGATCCGGAATTACTGGTGTTTTACCGTAACTCTTTGCATCCGGAGCTTTCGTTGAGCGCTGTACTGGTGATGGGGATAACTTATCTCTATTTGCTGGCAACAGGTGTACTGTGCTGTTTTTACCGCCCGGTCAAAACTGAAATCGACGATGAAAAACTGCCCGGCTGCACAGTGATCGTGCCGGCTTACAATGAAGGCGCTTATGTTGAACGAACCATAAAAAGTTTACTTTACAGCGATTACCCCACTGATAAATTGGAAATCATTGCCGTAAATGACGGCTCCAAAGACAATACATGGGATTACATTTGCCGGGGCGCAAACTGGGCCCCAAAACAAGTTACAACGATCAATCTGCCGGAAAACAAAGGCAAAAAACACGCTATATATACAGCAGCTAAAGTTGCAAGAGGCGAAATCATCGTTACGGTCGACAGCGACTCGTCTGTCAAACCCGGCACTCTCCGGGCGCTGGTATCTGCGTTTGCCGATCCGGCGGTGGGGGCGGTTGCCGGAGCGATCAGAGTAAAAACCCCGGAACAAAGTTTCATATCTTCGCTGCTGGATGTGCTTCTGGTATTCGGGTGTGAATTTCTGCGGGCTGCTCAAAGTGTTACAACTCTTGTGCTCTGCACGCCGGGAGCGTTGAGTGCATACCGCAAAAGCGCCCTGCTCCCGATAATTGATGAATGGCTGAACCAGACTTTTATGAACCGCCCTGCCCTGATCGGTGAAGACCGGGCATTGGCTACTTTGATTTTGCGCAGCAATTACAAAATCGTTCATCAAAGCACTGCCCAGGCAACGACCTGCGTGCCGCGCACCGTGGTCGGAGCATGCAAAATGCTGCTGCGCTGGACCAGAGGTGATATACGGGAAAATCTGCTGATGAGCAAATTTGCATTCAAAAACTTCCCGCCCAGAAATATCCGCAGTTGGGTACTGATCGCATACTGGGTGGCTTTGACCCAGAATCTTATATTGCCGTTTTTGTTTGTTCCGGCATTTTTCTACATGCTTTTTTATGGGGCTAAAGACCCGGTGATCTTTCTGGCAGCCAATGCCATGCTCTCGCTTACATGGGCTTCGATTCCGGCGATCATCTACGCTAAAAATACTAATTTGCGTAAAGCGGTGTGGGCTTTGATCTACGGAGCATTCTGCCCCATGCTGCTGGCAATGATCTACATGTACAGTTTTCTGACCTTGAGTGATTCGCGCTGGATGACCCGCGAGCTGAAAAACAAATCAGCAAAATCGCTGTTGGTTCCTGAAGATCAAACAAACAGCTGAATAACTGCAACTCATTGTTACTCAAACAACTGAAATTTATTTTATTGACAAAAAAGTCCTCTTTTGACACTGCACTATGATGCAGCAGAACTCTGTTTGCTCTATTGCAGGAATAAAACATTATGTCAAAAGGAGGAAAAAATGTTTTTCGTTGATCTGACAACCGGAAGTATTGTCGATTCTTCCGGAGAAAAAGTCCTGCATCCGCCGCATTTTACGGGGTTTCAGCAGGAAGAGTTTGAATTCTCGTTTCTAACCGGCGGCAATTTGTATGTATTGCCGGAAAACAGCGAAATTGTTATTCTTGCGGATGTGGCAGAGCATTATAACAGCCCGATTTTTACCGCCACCGGCACTATTGCTGCCGACCGCACTTCGGTAATATTCTCCATAAACACCTCAACTGTTGAATTCAATCAGCGGGTCAAGGCCAGCAATACGCCTTGCATCGTTGATATTTGTCTGCGCAGTAACAGTTCTGGACATTCCCAAAGATTGATCCGGTTCAGCGCAGTTGCCGATCGACAGCTGCTCCCCGGCAACCTGCCGCCCGAACCATTGAAAAATTATTATAACAGCGAACAAATAGATGCTCTCTTTGCCGCCCGGGAGTTGGATATTACCGCAGATCAAATCACGGCAGTAATGCTTGAGCATAACGCAAAACCCTACGCTGATTTATCCTTCAAACGCGAAAACAGTCATTATAAAGTGGATTTTTCGATTGCAATTCCAGCCGGCTCCCCCGGAACGGATGGCTATTCTCCGCAGCGGGGAGTCGATTATTGGACGGCAGAAGATATTGCCGCAATCAAAGAGCATGTGGAAACAGTGATACTGAATGGAGCGTGGTAAGATGAGTTTGAAATCTGTTTTGACCGAATTAAGCGAAACCATACAAAGCTGCGCGCAAGTTCCCGGGCCGCTTACTTTGCAGGATATGACCAATGCGGTAAAAAATATAAAAGACGGAAATTCTGTGAAATTCTACCGGTGTGCAGAATATTCTCCTGCCGCCTCCACTATTTATATTGAACAAGGGTTGATGACTCTTTTTGACGGAACAAAAATTTCGCTTACAGGAGAATATATCAGCACTGGCGGGTCGTGGGTCTGCCAAGCTACTGTTCCGCAGAATGAATATCAGTCGATCGCAGCAGAAATATCAAGGATGGTAATGAACGGTGGAGTAAATCCAAATTCGTTCTGGGCAATAGTCCGGAATGATACAGTGGATGTTCTGGTAAAAATTCCGGGCGAAACTGTTTATCTGGCAGATGCAACCTTTATTACAGCAAGCAATGAGTATATTGATCAGGAAATTGTTTTGTCAGGTGACAGCGCCAGCTTTACAGCGTGTTTTTCCGGATACGAAATAAACTCAAACAACGAATATTGGAGCCAAAGCAGCGAATTGACCCGGGGCTTACCGGCAAAATTTTATACACCGATCCCCGGGTATATATATTCGGATAATAC
Organism: Victivallaceae bacterium; assembly: GCA_045585955.1. Lineage (GTDB taxonomy): Bacteria > Verrucomicrobiota > Lentisphaeria > Victivallales > Victivallaceae > SIG78. The sequence goes on along the minus strand of JAZMZK010000117.1, from coordinate 2,332 downwards.
CAATATGATCATAAACAGTTATTACCCGGAAGTACCGCAGGATATACCCAAATTTTATGAATGTACCAGCTATACACCAAATGTCGAAGCGCATACCAGATACATTATGACTTTATCCGGAGCAGCGGACGAAAAAATCAACGGTGTTTATGTGCGTACCAAATGGCAGGAAGAAGAGCCGGATGAATGGACAGATACTCCACTTGCGGTATGGAGCAACGAAAGCGGATGTAAAATTAAAGAATATTATTACACCGAATTTAACTATTGCATTACTGACAGCTCCGGCAATACTGTATACTCTTCTGACGAACCGTACTGGTCGCGAGTTACGGATTACAGCTCTATCATTTGGTGGGGCGCTGCTGAAGAAGCGGATGTAACGCTTGATTTTTCGGCAATCACTCCCGAAGAAGTACCTGCCACGACCGAAAGCTGGTCAGGTTATGAAATGATCAAATACAACCGGCATCAGACTTTTGTTGTTTCCGGAGCTGCCGAAGAGGAGTGCAACGGAATTTATACAGTTTATAAATTCAGCAATAATCCACTCAGTATTGTTTACAGCAACGGAAGTTGCTTTTTGCTCACTGTAATAGGATCTGGCTTGGAGTATTCACGGTGGGCTATATCTGACCAATCAAGTTACAGCAGTGATGCAACTTTTTTCTACAAATCAGCATCCTTTTTAAATACAGAACGACTCACCCCGTTACAGACAACATGGAACACAGTAACTTTATCGCCCCCGCCTGACGGATGGATAAGATCTGACCGGCTGAAAGAAAATATGCAAGCAACTTATCTCAAACCTCAAGTAGGCTATATATATTCAGAAGACACCTCGATTCAGGTGCGCAAGATGTATGATGGAGCAACTTATCCCATCCCTACCGATGGTCTGGTATTTTATGCGCCGCTTGCCTCTGATTATGTGGATATGGTCAGTGGTCAGGCTGCTCCCGTTACCGGCGGAACTTTTACCACTCACAAAGGTTTGTATTGTTTGCAGCTGGACGGTTCGGAGTATATCAAGTGGCCGGATAATGCTGATCTACCTGCCGGGGATGTGCCATATTCGATTGTAATTCTTGCTGCGCCGACTGACATTTACGATTGGAAAACCTTTCTTTCCATCGGACAGCCGGGAGAAAATGAAATCTGTATCCATGCCAAAAGCGGCAGGCTTGAAGAATTTGCATCAGTCAATATCACAAACGAAGGAAAATGGCATGCTCTGGCTCTGACCCGGGATGCTTCAGGCGGCGCAAAAACCTATATCAATGGCAAACTTGATGGCTCCGGCAACCGGACAAATTCCGTACCATCCCCGGCGTGTGTTTGTGTGGGAGCAAATATTGCAAGTAACTTTGACCAGAAGACGACCGGCTGCATAGCCTTTGCCGCCGTTTACAACCGGGAACTCTCTGCTGATGAAGTTGCCCAAATCCATGCCGCTTTAATGGCAGATGTGGTGCAGTAATTGGTACAGGTAAAATTTTTTACAAAATATTTTGTATTGAATCGAACCTTGCACAAATAAATAACATCTAACAAAGCGGAGATCCCCCATCCCCTGCCGACCCGGAGCAAGTGTTTTTGAACGCTCTCCGGGTCGGTTCTTTGTTTTCGGGTTTATTTGCATAAAAATATTGTTGTGCTATATTAGAATAAATCAGCTGAAAACATAACTTGAGTATATACTATGCCAGAAAAAGAAAAAAATATTGAAGATATTCTTGAAGAACTCGATGCGCTTGTCAATGAAGTGGAAAATGATGTAATGCCGCTGGAAAAGATGGTAGACCGCATTACTTACGCTTCAAAACTTATCAAGCAGTGCCGCAAAAGACTCAACACTATGAACGCCAAGATCGAACTGATGTTCAAAGACGATGGCGAACAGGGTGAATTTGTGGAGTTCGATCCCGCCAGTGAACGCGCTCAAGCCGCTGCCGGTACGGAAAAAGCTGCTCCGAAAACCACCAAAAAGAAAGCCCCGCCGGTCAGCGACCAGCAGGACGATCTGCCTTTTTGATTTTTGCTATGTTCCCAACAAGGGTCGGTACTTGAGGAGGGGAAAAAGACCTTTTGAGGAAAGGTCCTTTTTCCCCTCCTCAAACTCCACCCCTTTTTTCCAAACCTTTTCCCGGCATTTATCTATTTGCGTTGCAAAATAGATAAATGCCCGTCAAATTTTGAAAAAATTCTCAATGCACAGGTATATCTGTCATTTTTATCTACCTACCCGCATTGGGAACAGAGCTTTGATTTTAAGCACTAAAAGCCGCTGTTAAGCAGCTTGCAGAGCTGACCGGGATAAGTTTTGGCA
>JAZMZK010000116.1:0-44811 GCA_045585955.1 Victivallaceae bacterium | reverse complement strand
TTGGAAAAGGGTGATGGGGTTCCGTCTTCGCCCTGCGGGCTACGCCGTGACAAGTTGGGGAAGAGGGAAAGAACCTTTCCTTAAAAAGGTTTTTCCCTCTTCCCCAAGGCTCCCATATCAACCTTTATCGGGAACAAAGCAAAGTAAATTTGAGAGGTGTAATAATGGAAGAACGCATTACTGAATTCCCTTATACAGCAGAGGGGTTGGCGTTGCTGGTCAAAGAATTACGCAAACCTTACGGCTGCCCGTGGGATAAAAAACAGACCATCGAAAGTCTGCGGACAAGTTTGACCGGCGAATGTGCCGAAGTGATCGAAGCTGTTGACTTGCACGATCGCAGCAATCTTTGCGAAGAGTTGGGCGATCTTTTGATGAATATAGTTTTTATGGCGGTGGTCGCCGAAGAGGAAAAGGCTTTTTCGTGGCAGGATGTCTGCAAGGATGTTGTGGAAAAAATGGTGCGCCGGCACGAACATGTTTTTGGCAGTAAAACCGCAGAAAATGTGGACGAGGTTTTGAAAATCTGGCAGCAGGCGAAAGCTGCGGAAAAGAATCAGACTGAAGAACCGGAGTCGATTTACAGTAAAAAAGTGTTGGCGCTTTCCGCTCTTGACCGGGCAACGGAAGTTCAGAAACGGGCGGCAAAAGTGAATTTTGACTGGCAGGATGCTGCCGGTGTGCTGGAAAAAGTTCAAGAGGAAACCGCCGAACTTGCCGAAGCCTTTCTCTCCGGCGACGATGATGCCATTGATGAGGAGCTGGGCGATCTTTTGTTTGCGGCAGTAAATCTGGCAAGATTCCGCAAGCGGGCAACTGCCGATGAACTGCTGCGTGCCAGCTGCCGGAAGTTTGTCGATCGTTTTCAGACAATGGAAAAAATGCTTGCCGATGACGGAAAAAAAGCCGCCGACTGTACAGCTGAAGAGCTCGAAGAGTATTACAAACAGGCAAAAGCAGTTGAAAATACAAAAAAAATGCAAAAATAATTCTATTGCAATTTGCATATAAGCAATTTTGAGATTAGTTTATATGCGTGTATAAATATTGCAATTATTAAAAGATTATAATATTGAAAGGTAAAAAGATGAAAAAGTTCCTGTTTGTGCTGATGATCGCTGTTTCAGCATTCAGCTTTGCCCCGGCTGCCCAAGGCAATGAAACCATTGAAAAGCTTGTGCTTTATCTGCCCAACCGGGTAGTTGATATGTTTGACCTCTTTTCGTGCAGTCTGGGTTTTGGCCCCAAGGCACAGGCAGAATTGATGTTTACCCGTATGGTTGGCGGCGGTGTCAGTGTTGGTGCAAGTGCCAATCTTTATAAAGATTGCAATCGTCAGTACGGCTGGGGCTTGCAGAATGGCTGGCATTGGCAGATCCCCGGTTTGATGCAGGAAGATATTGAACGGCTCAAAACCAGCCGTCTGGTGCAAAGCTATTGGGAAAGCTTTATCGGAACTCCGCTGCCCGATCAGCAAATCTATGATTATTACCGCGGCGCCCGCGACTATTGGCAGATCGGCGGCGCACTGGGATTGCTGGTGTGCGGAGAACTCTACCTTAATCCGATCGAATGGGTGGACTTTGCGCTTGGGTTCTTCTTCCTTGATATTAAGGATGACGATTTGACCTTTGAAAACTTTCAGTAAGTTTTCCGGAAGATAATGTTGAATTCCGGGGGAGTAACGGGGAAATCCCGGTTGCTCCCTTTTTTTTGTGGCAAGTATGGAAAAGAGTTTCAAGTGCAAACGCTGCGGCAACTGTTGCCGCTGGCCGGGATATGTAAGATTAAGTGCTGCTGAAATCGACGCCATTGCAGCTTTTCTGGGAGTGAAGAGCGAAGATTTTATAGCATCTTCCACCCGGCTGACCGGCGACCGCACCGGCTTGTCGTTGTTGGAAAATCCCGATGGCAGCTGCCCGTATTTGTATGAAACCAGCGAAGGTTCTGCTTGCCGTATTCAGGAGGTCAAACCCCGGCAGTGTCAGGATTTTCCTTTGAAATGGAACTTTCCGGGCTGGGAAAATGAGTGTGCAGGCGGTGAAAAAGAGTAAATTTTTTTAAGAAATATGTTGAGGTAGATTTTTATGTCGGCAAAAAAACTTGGCAGTGCCATTATTATTTCCGGGCCCAGCGGGGTAGGTAAATCCACGGTTTGCACCCGGGTTCGGGAGATGTTTCCGGAACTCAGGTTTTCCATATCCTGTACCACCCGCAAACCCCGCCCCGGCGAAGTTGACGGGGTGCATTACTACTATTTGAGCAAAGAAGAGTTTGAAAAACGCATTGCTAACGGCGATTTTATCGAATACGCCAGAGTTTTTGACAATATCTACGGTACGCTTGCCAGCGAGGTGATCGACCGGGTAACTGCCGGACAGGATGTCTTTCTGGATATAGATGTGCAGGGCGCTATCCAAATTCAGGAAGCCGCCGAAAAGGATGAACTTCTGAAAAAAGTTTGCGAATTTATCATTCTTGCGCCGCCCAGTTTTGAAATATTGGAAAATAGACTGCGTTCCCGGGCCAGTGATTCCGAAGAGCAAATCGAAATGCGCCTTGCCAAAGCCAAACATGAATTGAGCTTTTTCCGCAAATACAACTATCTGGTGGTCAACGATGATCTGGAAACAGCTGCGGAAAATGTGGCTGCCATCATCCGCTGTGCCGGTTTGCATACCGACCGCCTGCCGGAGGATTATCTGAAATGAGCGAAGCTAAACATGTGGTGTTGGGTGTTACCGGCGGCATTGCAGCGTATAAGGCGGCCGATCTGGTAAGCAAACTTACCAGCAAAGGTGTGGAAGTCAGAGTGGTGATGACTCAAGCGGCGACCGAGCTGGTCACGCCCAGAACTTTTCAGACCCTTTCCCGGAACAATGTGCTTACTTCATTATGGGAAACCCCGGATTGGAAACCTGAACATGTGGCGTTGAGCAACTGGGCGGATCTGATGGTCATAGCTCCGTGTACAGCCAATACGCTGGCAAAGATCGCTTGCGGTATCGGTGATGATGCACTTTCAACTTGTGTGATCGCCAACCAGTCGCCGTTGTTGGTGGCTCCGGCGATGAATCCGGCAATGTGGAACAATCCGGCGGTGCAGAATAATGTTGAAATCCTCAAACAGCGGGGTGTACACTTTGCCGGGCCGGTTTGCGGTCATGTGGCGTGTGGTGCCGACGGTACCGGTCGCATGGTGGAACCGTTGGAAATAATGGAAAAAATCTTTGAACTTTTGAATATTGAAAAATAATTATTTTTAGGGGATATATCATGGAAACCAAAATTCTTTCCGGCAAAGAGTGTGCCGCCAGTGTTAATGCCGAAACTCAAGCTATGGCTAAAGATTTTATTGCCAAATACGGCATTGCTCCGGCGCTGGCAGTTATTCTGATCGGCGACGATCCGGCAAGCTGTGTTTATGTAAACAGCAAAGCGCAGAAGTGTGTGGAATTGGGCTTGCGCAGCGAAAAATTTTTGCTGGATAAAGATGCCACTATGGAAGAGGTATTGACTTTGATCGATAAACTCAATAACGATCCCACTATCCACGGTATACTCGTGCAGTCGCCGCCGCCGCCGCAAATCGACGAAGAAAAGGTCATTGCAGCTATCGACCCGGCAAAAGATGTGGATTGTTTTCACGCTTTGAATGTGGGCAAGATGCTTATTGGCAAAACTGACGGATTTTTCCCCTGCACACCCTATGGCGTACTTAAAATACTGGAGTATTACAATATTGACCCCGCCGGAAAACATGTGGTGGTCATCGGCCGCAGCAACATTGTAGGCAAACCTTTGATGGCGTTGATGGTGCAGAAAGCTAAAGGCGCCAATGCCACAGTTACATGTGTACACTCCGGTACCCGGGATCTTGCCAGCTATACCCGGCAGGCGGATATTCTGATTGCCGCTATCGGTAAAAGCGAATTTGTCAAAGCCGATATGGTCAAAGATGGTGCGGTGGTTATTGATGTGGGGATCAACCGTATTCCTGATGCCACCAAAAAGTCCGGCAGCCGTTTGACCGGCGATGTGGCTTACGGGGAAGTTGCTCCCAAATGTTCCGCCATTACTCCGGTGCCCGGCGGCGTGGGCCCCATGACTATTGCTATGCTTATGCGTAACACCGTGCGGGCGGCTTTGATGGCTGCCGGGGAAAAACTTTAAGCTGTCAGCGAGGGGATCGGATTCATGGATAAGTGGTATTGGTCAGCAGCTCAAGTGCCGGTGGAACTGCATACGATGCTCTCTGAATTGGGCGAACTTTTCGGTTTGGCAGAAGGATCCGGAGCTAAAACGATCACTTTTGAACGCATTGGCGGGGATGGTGTGGTCAGCGAGGTGGAATTCCTTAACGCAAACAATGCTGTTGTCCGCTACAACACCATAAGTGCCGCTGCCCGCGGCGTGGGCAGTGTTATGGCAAATATTGCCGGCAAACAGAGTACCAGTTTTACCATGCTGGGGATCATGGTCGACCTTTCCCGGAATCTGGTCTTTACCGTTGAAGCAATGAAAAAGATGTTCAAGCGTCTGGCATTGCTGGGCTTCAACACCGTTTTGCTTTACTGCGAAGATACTTACGAACTCCCCGGCGAAGTGGCTTTCGGTATGATGCGGGGCAGATATTCTGCTGAAGAGATCCGTTCTATGGATGATGCCGCCGCCGCGGTGGGCATTGAGCTTATGGGCTGTATCCAGACTTTGGGGCACATGGGGGAAATATTGCAGTGGGAACAGGCTTACGGCGATATAAAAGATACCGCCAGCGTAATGCGTGTGGATGTGGAACGCACCCATACATTGATCGGCAAGATGCTGGATTTCTGGAGTGAAAATCTCCGCAGCCGCCGGATCCATGTGGGTATGGACGAAACTCACGATCTGGGCCGGGGCAGATACCTTGATCACAACGGTTACAAATCCGGCTTTGAACTTTTTACCCAACAGCTCAATCTGGTCAACGATGCCTGTGTAAAGCGTGGGCTCAAACCTATGATCTGGAGCGATATGTTCTTCCGGCTGGGCAATCCCAAACAGGTCTATTACGATTTGAACAGCAATATTCCTGCTGAAGTGCGGGCGGCAATCCCCAAAAACGCCCAGCTGGTCTATTGGGATTATTACACGGTGGATCAGAATTTTTACGAAAAGTTTATCGATATGCACCGGGAGCTTAACGGCGAACCATTAATGGGGGCAGGGGTGTGGATCTGGAGCCGCCTCTGGTACGATCACGAACACAGTGCCATTGCCAACCGGGCGTGTATCAACGGCTGCCGCAACAAGCAGCTTAAAGAAATTTTCTTTACCATGTGGGGCGACGATGGCGCCATCTGCCACTGGGATTCGGCATGGACTGGGTTGACCGAAGTTTCCGATCTTGCCTACGGCATTGACTGTGAAAAATCGACTGCTGCCCGGTATAATGCTTTGACCGGCAGCGATTACTATATCAACAAGCTGCCCGCTAAACTCCACCATATAACGCAGCTTTCCGGCAAAGAATATGCTATGCCCCGCTATCATAACAGCGATATGGCGATCTTCTGGGACGATATATTGCAGGGCTTGGGCTACCGCAATTTGCAGGTGATGGATAAAGCTCTGGTGCCGGAAATAATCAGTGAATATGAAAAAATACTCAAAACTCTGGAACCGCACCGGGGCGATCACAAGGGCGGCAATCTCAATTACGCCTGGCTGTTGACCCGCTATATGCTCAATAAATTGCGTTGCCGGAAGAAGCTGGAAGAAGCCTACTTTGCCAACGACAAAGCCGCTTTGCAGGTTTTGGCAGAAAAAGATTTACCGGAACTTGAAGCGTATTTTGCGGAGGTCATGCAGGAATTCCGTGCTCAATGGCTGGCAGTGGGCAAGGTTTTCGGTTTGGAAACCATGCAGCACCGTATGGGCGGGCAGAAAGAACGCATTGCCGAAGCTGCAAGACGCATAACAGAATATCTGTCAGGAGTTTGCGATAAACTTGAAGAACTGGAACAACCCCTGCCGGAGAAGCCGGAACGCATGGCGATCTACTGCGATATGGCAAGCGGAAGCAATTTGGTGTGATTTTCTTTGAAAAAAATGGCTTTTGGAGCTTGAAAAATCATTGTAATCGGTTAAATTAAGTACTTATACAAGTGTAATCATATAAAAAGAGAGTTTGAGAAAAATGGAAAAGATCTCGTTCGGCAAATTTTTAACCAAAGATTCAATCGTAACCCTTTATGCTGAAGATAAGAAAACTGTCTTTGATCAGCTGGTGGCAAAGGTTGCTGATATTGCCCACCTTGACCGCGATGTGGTTTCCCGTCTGGTCTGGAAGCGGGAAAATATGATGCCTACCGGTGTCGGTCAGGGGTTGGGGTTGCCCCACATCCGGGTTGAACGCATGGATGATCCGGTGATTCTTGTCGGGGTTTGCGATAAGCCGATTACAGATTATGTTACTCAAGATGGCGAACCGGTGCAGGTGATCGTCTTTATTGCAGCTGATGATTCCAAACAGGAAGATTATTTGAGCTTGCTCAGCAGTGTTTCCAACAAGATGCGCAATTCTGAACTGATTGCTGAAATTTTGGAAAACAAATCGGATACTGATCGGATTCTCAAGATGTTGCAGGATTGATAAGGATTTATTGAAACTATGAGTGGCGACAGCAAACTGGGCGCAAAAGCGCAAATCGATTTTCATTGTCTTGACAGCGAAAACTGTAACGGAGTGATCAAATTCAATCTTTCCGAGATCTGCGATGAGGATTTTCAGGCGGTCTGTCCGAAATGTCACCGGGCGTATGAGCTTGATGATGTGTTGCGTAATAAGCTTATGCGGATGCTGAATCTGGTGGCAGCCATACGCGATGCCGAAGATATTTTAGGTGACAGTTCGGTTGCTGTTACAGTTGCCGGAGCAAAAGAAGTGAAGATCCCTTATGCGCTTTTACTGACCCGGCTCAATACGCTCATAACGCTGAATTTCGGTGATAAAAAGGTGGATTTCCATTTGTGGATCGAGCCGTCGTCGCCGGAAACATTCCGCTGAAAATTGCGGGATAAATGCCCGGCGGGGTAAAAAATCCTGCTTGGCTGATAAAAAATTAAAAAAATTATTTTTTTAACATTTGCTTGACCGTCCCTGTGGAGTGAAAATTCCCCCGGACGGTACGGGCGTTTATAGGAGAGTTAGGATTTTTATATGCTGACAGGTTTGTTGAAATTGATCTTCGGCACCAAAAGCCAGCGCGATGTGCGGCGTATGCTGCCCATTGTGGCGAAGGTCAATCGTATAGAAGAAGGTCTGCAAGCTCTTACCGATGAAGCTTTGCAGGCAAAAACTGCCGAGTTCCGGCAAAGACTTGCCAACGGCGAAAGTGTCAACAGCTTGATGTGCGAAGCTTTTGCAGTGGTAAAAAATGCTTGCCGCAGAATGTGCGGCAAAACCGTAACCGTCTGCGGTCAGGAATTGACTTGGAATATGATCCCCTTCGATGTGCAGATCATGGGTGCGATCGCATTGCACCGGGGCGGTATAGCCGAAATGGCGACCGGCGAAGGTAAAACTCTGGTAGCGACCATGCCACTTTACTTGAATGCCCTTACCGGCCGCAACTGTCAGCTGGTAACGGTCAACGACTACCTTGCCCGGCGTGACAGCGAATGGATGGGGGCGATCTTCAACTATCTGGGCTTGACGGTGGGCTGTTTGCAGAACATGATGCCGCCGGATGAACGGCGTGCCCAGTATGCTTGCGATATAACTTACGGCACCAACAGCGAGTTCGGTTTTGACTATTTGCGGGATATGGGTATGGCAAACGATGTCGAGCAGCTGGTGCAGCGCGATCACTTTTACGCCATCGTGGACGAAATCGACAGTATCCTGATCGACGAAGCCCGTACGCCTTTGATCATTTCCGGCCCGGTGCCCATGTCCAACAAAGAGCAGTTTCAGGAGATCCGGCCGCTGGTTGCAGATGTTTACACCAAGCAGAATCTGCTTTGCTCCCGCTTGATCAAAGAAGCCCGTGAAGCGTTGGAACACAATGCCGAAGGCGATGACAGAACCGATGCTCTGACCAAACTTTTGCAGGTGAAATTCGGTATGCCTACGCATAAACAGCTTTTGCATGTATTGGAAAACGGCGATCTTTTGAAAGAGCTGGAAAAGCTGGAAGCCTTTGTCCGCAGCGACAATAACCGGGGTATGATCCAGGAAGTTCAGAGTGTACTCTATTTTACTATCGACGAAAAGACTCACGAAGCCGATCTTACCGAAAAAGGCCGCAACGCAGTTGCTCCCGATAATCAGGATGCTTTTGTGCTGCCCGACCTTTTGCAGGAGATCCACCGCATTGAGAACGACGAAACCCTTGCCGAAGACAAGCGTGCCGAAGCCAAGCAGCAGTTTGAAGAAAGTTATGCAGCAAAGAGCGAGCGTTTGCACAACCTTTCGCAGCTTTTGAAAGCCTACTGCCTCTTTGAAAAAGATGTTCACTATGTAGTGCAGGATGGCAAAGTTATGATCGTGGACGAACACACCGGCCGTTTGATGCCGGGGCGGCGTTTCAGCGATGGCTTGCATCAGGCGTTGGAAGCCAAAGAAAATGTAGCCATCGAGCAGGAAACCCAGACTATGGCTACGATCACCATCCAGAACTATTTCCGTATGTACGACAAACTTTCGGGTATGACCGGTACTGCGGAAACCGAAGCTAATGAATTTCACCAGATCTACAAGCTGGATGTAACGGTGATCCCCACCAACAAACCCTGTATCCGCAAAGACGGCAACGATTCCATTTTCAAAACCAAGCGGGAAAAGTTCAACGCTATTGTGGAAGATGTGGAAGAGCGGCACAATGCCGGGCAGCCGGTACTGCTGGGGACGATTTCTGTGGAAGATTCTGAAATCTTGAGCCGCATGCTCAAACGCAAAAATCTGCCCCACTATGTGTTGAACGCTAAAAATCACCAGTACGAAGCCGAGATCGTGGCTCAAGCCGGTCAAAAGGGTGCTATTACCGTAGCAACCAACATGGCGGGGCGTGGTACTGACATCAAGCTGGGCGAAGGCGTTGCCGAGCTGGGTGGTTTGCATGTTATCGGCAGCAGCCGCCACGATTCCCGGCGTATCGACCGCCAGCTGCGGGGCCGCTGTTCCCGCCAGGGCGACCCGGGTTCCTCCAAATTCTATGTGTCGCTGGAAGATAACTTGATGCGGTTGTTCGGTTCGGACAGGATCGTCAAGATCTTTGAACGCTTTGGTATTGAAGAAGGCGAAGAACTCCAGCACCCCTTCCTGAACCGTTCTATTGAAACGGCGCAGCGGCGGGTGGAGCAGCAGCACTTTTCCATCCGTAAGCGGACACTGGAATTTGACGATGTGATGAATAAACAGCGCGAGATCATCTACGGTTTGCGCAAGGAAACGCTTTTTACGGATCATCCCGGCGATGTGCTTATGAAGCTGGTGGAAGATATGATCCTTGACGAGATCGAACTGGCGGCAACTCCGTCGGAAAAAGCCGCCAAAGGCGATTGCAACTTCAATTGGGATCAGCTGCTCTACAAGCTCAACAACACTTTCCCCATTGAGTTTACCCGGGAAGAAATGACTGCCGGGGTGGTGAAAAACGAAGTGGTCGATGCCGAAGCATTGACCATACAGATCGCCGACAAAGTGGGGGCAGCTTACAAATTACGCAATGAGCATTTGGAGCCCGAACAGTTTATCTGGTTGGAACGGCACACGGTGCTGGATGCTATCGACCAGCTGTGGCAGGAACATTTGTATACCATGGATCAGCTGCGTTCCAGCATTTACTTGCGTACTTACGCCCAGAAAGACCCGCTGGTGGAGTACAAAAACGAAGCCTTTACGGTGTTTGAAATAATGATGCGTGCTGTGCGTAAACGCATTGCCGAAAACATGTTCCGTGCTACTATTACCAGTTTGAGCGATCTGGAAGCAATGTTTGCCAATATGCCCCAGGAATTTTCCGGCGGCGAGCTGCCCGAAGAACTGCTGGCGGCTTTGCAGGCGCAGATGGCAATGCAGCAGGCACAAAATGGCAACATAACAGTTGACGGCGAATTTGCTGACGAATCCGGCAATTACGCAGTGCCTGCCGAACCGGTGGTATTGCAGCCGGTGATCCGTGCCACGCCGAAAATCGGAGCCAACGACCCCTGTCCCTGCGGCAGCGGTAAAAAATATAAGAAATGCTGCGGCAAATAACCTCATAGGAGTTGAAATATGAATTATCGCATTGAAGTTGCACCCCGTCGTGAATGGCATGATGCCCGGGGCGAGAAGACCAAAAAGCAGATCATTGACTTTCTGAAGATCCAGATCGACGGTGTGCGTACCCGCGACGTTTACACTGTTTCGGCGGATATTACTCCGGCAGATGCTGCCCGCATCGCCGAATATTTGACCAATCCGGTATTGCAGACCAGCCGGGTGGGCGGCAATGCCCTGACCGCCGATGACAACGGCTGCCGTTTTCTGGTGATCGTGGGCTTCAAGCCCGGCGTGACCGACAATGTGGGCCGTACTGCCAAAGAAGCCATTGCGGATATCATCGGCAGAAAACTTGCCAAAGATGAAGATGTTTACAGCTCGGTGGAATATTTGTTGTACGGCGCCGATCTGACTGCTGAATCGGTAGATACGCTGGCTCGCAAACTTCTTGCCAACGAACTTATCCAGACTGTAAAGATTTTCCCCGCAAGTGAGCTTAATGGCGAATTGCCGCTGAATATGCCCAAAATCAACGCCGTGGGCAGCATTCCCGTTAAGGAATACAATCTGGAAGTCAGCGACGATGAGTTGGTTGAATTGAGCAAAAAAGGTACATTGGCTCTGACGCTGGAAGAAATGAAAGCCATTCAGGGCTATTTCCGGGTCGCCGAAGGCCGCAGCGAATACGGCTTGAGTGCCAATCCTACTGATGTGGAATTGGAAGTGCTTGCCCAGACCTGGAGCGAACACTGCAAACACAAAATTTTCAGCGCCACCATTGATTATAAAGATTTGGAAAGCGGCGAAAGCTTTACTGTTGACAGCTGCTATAAAAGCTATATCAAGAAATCCACCAAAGAGATCGCCAACGAAGTGGACTTCCTCGTGTCGGTGTTCAGCGACAACGCCGGGGTGATAACTTTCAACGATAAAGTCGATATTTGCTACAAGGTCGAAACCCACAACAGCCCCTCGGCTCTGGACCCCTACGGCGGGGCTATGACCGGTATCGTGGGCGTGAACCGTGACCCCATGGGTACGGGGCAGGGCGCTGAACTTTTGATCAACGTCTGGGGCTACTGCCTTGGTTCGCCCTTTACCGAAGATAAAGATGTGCCCGAAGGCTTGCTGCACCCCCGCAGATTGCGTGACGGCGTGCATCAGGGCGTTATCGACGGCGGCAACCAGTCGGGTATTCCTTACGGCTACGGCTGGGAATACTTTGATGAACGCTATCTGGGCAAACCTCTGGTTTACTGCGGTACCGTGGGCGTGCTGCCCAAAAACATCAACGGCGGCCGCGGTGCCGATAAAGCCATCAAACCCGGCGACTTGATCGTTATGGGCGGCGGCCGGATCGGTAAAGATGGTATCCACGGGGCAACCTTCTCCAGCGAAGAACTCCATCAGGATTCGCCGGTACAGGCCGTGCAGATCGGCGACCCCATCACCCAGAAAAAGCTGGGCGACTTTACCTTTGAAGCCCGCAACCGTGGTCTTTACCGCTTTATTACCGACAACGGTGCCGGCGGTTTGAGCTCCAGCGTGGGCGAAATGGCAGAAATCTGCGGCGGCTGCCGGATGGATCTGGCATTGGCTCCTTTGAAATATGCCGGTCTGGCTCCGTGGGAAATATTGGTTTCCGAAGCGCAGGAACGCATGAGCTATGCAGTTCCGCCGGAACACATTGAAGAATTTAAAAAGCTGGCTGCTGAACGGGATGTAGAGGTAACTGTGCTGGGTGAATTTACCGACGACGGCAAGTTCCACATTCTTTACGACGGCAAAACAGTGGCTTTGCTGGATATTGAATTCATGCATCAGGGCTTGCCCAAGATGTACCTCAACGCCCGCTGGAAGAAGCCGGTCTGGGAAGAACCCGCCGATGTGAACAGCCGCAATGCGGCAAACGATCTGGTGGCAATGCTTGCCCGGTTGAACATCACTTCCGACGAATTCAAAGCCCGTCAGTACGACCACGAAGTTAAAGGTTTGAGCGTAATCAAGCCCTTTATCGGCAAGAATCGTGATGTGGTAAGCGACGCAACTGTGACCATGATCGAACCTTTGAGCACCGAAGGTATCATTCTTTCGGCGGCAATGCTGCCCCGTTACAGCGATATTGATACATACGATATGATGGCATCCAGCATCGACCTTGCCATCCGTCGGGTATTGGCGGTGGGCGGCAAGCTGGGCCACATGGCCGGTTTGGATAACTTCTGCTGGCCAGACCCGGTGCAGAGCGAAAAGACTCCCGATGGCGAATACAAACTCGCCCAGCTGGTGCGTGCCAATCAGGCACTTTACGACTGCACCAAGGCGTTCAAAGTGCCTTGCATCTCCGGTAAGGACTCCATGAAGAACGACTCCACCCGCGGCGGCAAAAAGATCTCCATCCCGCCGTCAGTACTCTTCAGCGTGATCGCCAAGATGGACGATATCCGCAACGCCGTAACGCTGGATGCCAAACTTGCCGGTGACGATGTCTATGTATTGGGGTTGACCAAAGATGAATTGGGCGGCAGCGAATATTACGCTATGCTGGGCTACACCGGCAACAATGTGCCCAAGCTGGATGTAAATGCCGCACTTGCCATGTATGACAAGGTTGCTGAAATCACCGGCAAAAAACTGGCGCACAGCTTGCACACCCCCGGTTTCGGCGGTTTGGCAGTGGCTTTTGCCAAAACTGCTATGGCTGGCAGATTGGGCATGAATATCGAGCTGGGCAACATTCCCCAGACCGAAGGGTTGAGCCTGGCGGAATTGCTTTTCTCGGAAAGCAACACCCGTTTTGTTATGACCGCTTCGCCCGATAAGCGTGACGAAATCGCCGCCATCCTCAAGGGCGTATCCTTTGCCCGGGTCGGCGTGGTAACTGAAGACGATGTGTTGCGTATGAGCGGCAACAGCGGCGAAGTCGCCGTCAAGCTGGGCGATTTGGTAACATCTTACAAATCCACGCTTGCCGGAATCTGATAAGCTGCGGCATGAGCCAGAAAAAATACATTTACCCCGTGAATGCGGTGTTAGCCGCACCGCTTTCCGGGTATACCGATCTACCCTACCGGAGGAGCCTCCGCCGGCAGGGTTGTTTCTTTGCATTTACTGAAATGGTGGATGCTGCCAGCATAGCTTACAGCAATAATAATTCTGCTGAATTGCTCCGGCGGGGCGAAGATGAAGAGTTTCTTGCCGTGCAGTTAGTGGGCAGCGATCTGGAACATTTGCGAGTTTCGGTCGATGAAATAAACAAGCATGAGTTTGATGTATTTGACTTCAATCTGGGCTGCCCCGTGCCTAAAGTAGCCAAAAAGCATGCCGGGGCGGCGCTGGGTAAAGATGTAAAAAATGCGTTGAAGTGTTTTGAATTGCTTGCCACCAGGACGAGGTTTCCCATCACCGCAAAAATCCGCATTTTGGATGAAAGAGATCCCGCTCCCACGCTGGAGCTGGTGCAAGGTTTGGCGGCATTGGGTGCCAGAGCCATCACTATTCACGGCAGAGTTATGGCAAAGTTTTACTCCGGAGAGGTCTTTGCCGACATAATCGCTGAATGTGTCAAAGCCGTGCCCGATACCCAAATCATTGCCAATGGGGGAATTATGTCTTTGGCTGATGCCGAAGAACTTAAACAGAAATCCAACTGCAATGCTGTAATGCTTGCCCGGGGCATGATGGGCAACCCGTGGCTATTCAACGAAGTTCAGCAAAAGGAAAATTATATACCGCCAACCATGTATGAGTGGGCGGCAGAAATGACCCGGCACATCGAGGAAATGGCAGAGTATTACGGCGAAAGCCGGGGCTTGACCCTTTCCCGCAAGCTGGTATTGGATTATCTGCGGGGGCGGGGTTTTGGCGGCGAAAGCAAAAACCGTGCCTCCGGCTTGAGTACGCTGGATGAATTTTACCGCTTCCGGGATTGGCTTTTGGAGCGGGGACCTGCACCATCATACTTCCAGAACCCGCCGCCCAACCGCCGTTTGCGGAACATTGAATAAATTTACTGATTGAAAATTTGGGCTATCCGCCAATACACCAATCACTGTCAGTTGACAGTACCGGCGGCACAAGTCGTCCGTATATATCCGTAGTGCCGCCATCTATCCGGTTGCCCGCGAAAGCGGTATTTATCATTGCCTGCAATCATTTTCTGCTGCACTGTATGGCACACAAAACATCCTTACCTTGCCGTTTTTTAGAGTTTATTTTGACGGCCTGACCCCTTGAAAAGAGTCGTTATTTTTACTATATTATTGTCAGAGTATTAAATAATCAACCATACAAAGGGAAAAGTTATGAGCAAACATTTGTTACAATCTCGGACAAAGCCGTTTACCTTGATCGAATTGTTGGTGGTTATCGCCATTATCGCCATCCTTGCGGCGATGCTTTTGCCCGCATTGTCAGCTGCCCGGGAGCGTGCCCGCACCGCCAGCTGTACCAGCAACCTGAAACAGCTGGGGATCGCTTACGGTATGTATTTGAGCGATAACAACGATTACTTTTGTTTCAATATAAATTCTGCCCCCGGCAATGTGGCGTGGAATCCATTGATGGGATCGTGCCTGACTAACGGCGGCTGTCTTGGAGCTTATCTGCCAACCGGGAATGTATATAAAAATGACTATCAGGTGATTGGCGGTTATCGGGTAATATCTGCAACCGAAGTGCGGGTCAGTACCTTCATGTGCCCTTCGGTCGAGGCTCCGAAAGCCAATGCCACGCCCGGATATTATTACCGTTATTCGCAAAATGCTTATATTACGCCGTCAGTGACCGCTGATAAACAGATCAACGGGTATAATCCTCCGATCAATGCCGGGCAGATCAATTTTCCGTCATCTTTAATGGTATTTATGGATTCCGGCAAAGATAACAATACTGTTAGTAATAACTCTATAGCCTGGACTGGTGCAAATTTCGGATTGCGTCATGCCAACGGAGCCAATGTACTGCATGCCGATTGGCATGTGGAGTATTGGACAGAAAAAGCGTTGCCGACTCAGTCTACCCACCCGGAATCTTATTATGCGGCGTTTTATTATCCGGGGTGCACCTCCGGCGATTATTATAAAAGATAAAATTGGGAGTGCAAATATGAAAATAAAGTTTTTTTATTCTTCAGTTATTCTGCTGGCAGCTGTCAGTATTGCTGCCGCACCCCTTCCGGTGGAAAAAGGTAAACTGCCGACCTTGGAACGGTCGGAGCGTGAAATTTCTGTCAATAAAAACAGTGCGGCAGTCCTGACCGGCAAGAATACGCTTATTGTTGTATCACCGCAAGTTGGAAAAGTTACCCGGTTTGCCGCAGAAGAATTGAGAAAATTTCTTTCGCAAATACTTGCTTGCAATATAAAAATCAGTGAAAAACCCGGCAATGGCTGCAATATTTTTGTGGGCGATGGCGAATTTGCCCGCAGTAAAAATATCAATATAACTGCTCTGGCACGGGATGGATTTTACATCAAAACTTTCGGCAAAAATATTCTGGTTGCCGGGCGGGATGACCCCGCTGTTGATCCTGAAAGGGCTATGCTGGGCGGAGTATGGGATCAACTTTATGAACGGGGCAGTTTGTTTGCGGTCTATGATTTTCTGGAACGCTTTGCCGGGTGCCGCTTTTATTTCCCCGGCGAACTGGGCACGATCATTCCCGAAAAACGCTCCATAAATATACCGGAGTGTGATATTTTTGACCGCCCTGACCTGCTTTACCGCAAATATTCCCTTTATTGGGACGGTATATATTTTGAGGGCAAAGACCGCGATAAAAAAATTCTGCCAGCCAAAACTCTCAACTTTTACCGTTTGCGTATGGAAACGGCTTATTTCCCTGCCAATCACGGGATGATCAATTTCCGGCTGCTTGACCGCTTTGCAGATTCGCATCCGGAATATTTTGCCATGGATGATGCCGGTAAACGGCGGGTAAGCAAAAAGGGCATGTTTGCCGGTCATATCTGCTGGTCAAGTCCGGTAGTGGATGTTATTTATGAGGATATCAAAGCCTATCTGACCGGCAAAAGTGCTGCATTGCGCAATATAACTTTGCCCAACGGCAAACCCGGTTGGACGCCTTATACATTCCGGGACAGCCGGGTGGATGTTATGCCGCAGGATGGCTTTTTCCTCTGCCGCTGCAAAACTTGTCAGCAGAAAGCCGATACCCCGGAAAAACTTAACGACATGATCTGGCAACAGGTAATAAAATGGGCAAATCAGCTCAAAAAGGAAAATATTCCCGGCAAGATATCCATGATGGCATACTTCCCTTATTATATGGTGCCGGATATTGAATTGCCCGATAATATTGAAGTCATGGTTGCCGATACCGGGGCGTGGAATAATAACGGTACTCCCGGTGCATTGACCCCCGACGGCAGATCATTGACCAGCCGTCCGGTCGGTATTGCTGCGTGGCATAAGGCTTTGAAGCTGCCGGTTGCAACCTGGAACTATATGTATAAAGTTCATGGTAATCAAATGCCCGGTGTTCCGGCACCGTCGCCGCTGGCTGTGGGCAAATATTACTCGCAAGTTCTCCCGCATCTGTTCGGGGCTTACATGGCATCGAACTGCGACAGATTTCTTTACTACGCCATGAATTACTACATATTCAGCAAACTTGCATGGAACAAAAACGCCGATTATAAAGCCATAATGCGTGAACACTATCTGCTCATGTATGGCAAGGCTGCCGGAGAAATGCAATCTTTAATGGAGGATTTTGAACGCCTCTGGATAAGAAAAGTAGTTGGCAGGGTAGTTGAAACTGTCGCCGGGCCGGTCAACAGTATGCCGTCGGAACAGGAATTGTGGAACAATATCTTTAGCAGTGCCAAGCGTGCTGAACTGGAAAAACGCTTTGACCGGGCAATCAGTCTGACAGCCCCCGGCAGTATTGAACGCAAACGCATTGAGCTTTTCTGGCGGGAATTTATGATTCCCATGCATCAGGAGGCAAAAAAATATCAAACCCGCAATCAGGTCGCCAATGTTATGAAGCTTGTTGAAGGCAGAGTTGTTATGCTTAACAGCCTGAAGCCCGCTGACGGGGAAAAGAGTCCGGCAAGCACGATGGTTTCAGTAAAACGCCAGCAGGAGAACTTGCTGGTCAAGTTCCAATGTACCGAACCGTTTATGGATAAAACTGTTGCCGTAAAACGCCAATTTGATGATCCGGCAACCTACCGGGATAACGAAGTGGAATTTTTTATCAATCCTTCCGGCGACCGCAAAAACTATTATCATTTCGTGATCAACAGCATGGGGTGTCTGACCGATTACCGCTGCGTAAATGTCGGGAAACGGCCGCAAACTGATATAAACTGGAATTCCAATGCCAAAGTAAAGGCAGTCCGCACCGGACAGGGTTTTGATATAGAACTTACGATCCCCATGAAATCATTAAAAGATTTCAAGATCAATTCCGCAACCGTAAATTTTGCCCGCAACCGCAATCTGGAAAAGGTGGATAATTATACGCAAATGTATGTTTTGAGTTCTCAAAGTTCCGGTTTTCATGATGTAGATAACTTCTATCGGCTGCTGGAACCGGCAAAAGAAATTTTTTACGATGGCAGTTTTAATTCTCAAACCCAAACTGATGTAAAGAACAGGCGTATCTGGCGGTTGAAAAAACATGTGGCATGGGCTCAATTCAATACAAAAGAATCCTACTGTACTTTGGATAACAGGGTTTTTTACAGTGCCCCATACTCATTGAAAATCGTTTCCGGCAATGATAAAGGGAACTTTGTCTGGTTCACTTTGCCCAAACTAAAACCCAATACCCGTTATCGCTTGAGCTGCATGGTGAAAATGGAAAATGTAGTTCCCCACAATGCTAACGGCGGCTTTGTTTTGAATTTGCGGGACAATAATAACCGCTTTTTCCCCAAGAAAAACAAACCGCAGGGCACCAGTGGTTGGTTTGCTGTCAGCAGTGAGTTTGTAACAGATATGCTTGCTGAAAATGTAGCCGATACCCGGGTTTTGCCGAGATTGCTCTTCGCCAGCGGCACGGTGTGGGTGGATGATCTTTCGCTGGAAGAAATAAAGTAAGTTTTCGAAAGTTGGCTGTTCATGAAAAAAGCATCCGGCAAGGCTGAATACCGAAGGATCGCCGCTGAAATCGAAATCGCCATCCGGCGGGGCGTCTGGCAGGAGCGTTTGCCCAATTTGCAGCAGCTTAT
Source organism: Victivallaceae bacterium (assembly GCA_045585955.1). GTDB lineage: Bacteria > Verrucomicrobiota > Lentisphaeria > Victivallales > Victivallaceae > SIG78. Next base: position 26,355 of record JAZMZK010000116.1, on the reverse strand, counting down.
GAAAATATACGATGTTGCCAAGCAGCCTGTAACGCTGGCATTGAAACTTTTGAAGAGTTTCAATATCCTTACCTTCGGCGGCTGCAAAGGCATGTTGATAAACCGCACTGCACTTTCCGGAGGTGTGATCGGTATAGTTGTCCGCTATCAGAACAATCCGGATGATCTGCTGCAGGACAGTCGCGAGGTCCGGGAACTGATAAAGCAATGCGGTTTTCAGCCGGTGATGCTCCATGTGGAAAATTACTCCGACCGGAATCTGCCGGAAGATTTTTTCAGCCGCTTTTCCGGGCTGATCTTCTGGCAGGGCACTATCAGAGAACAGCTTATAAGTTTTCTCAACTCCCGCAGCATACCCTTTGTTTCCACCAATATTTTACCTTTCTCGCCGGAGTTGAGCTATGTGAATTTTGATACCGAAACAGCTGTCAGGCGCCTGGCGGAAGATTTTCAGCAGGCAGGTTACCAACGCATAGCTTTGCAGCTTTCCGGCTTTACCGATGGCTACAACGACAAACTTAAAAAGATGTGGTACAAAATCAAAAGGGAGCTGGCTCTGGAGTTTCTGCCTTGCGACCGGGTGCGTTATCACGACGGCTGGGACTGGAATAAAAACGCCATGATCTTTCTGGAAAGTCTTCAGAAAATGCACCCTAAACCGGAAGTGCTTATCCACTACGGCAGATTACCCGACGAATTGCGGAAACTCTATCAGGAGTTTTTGCCGGGGTATCCATGGAATATGAAACTTGTAAGTGCAGAAGATCGCTGGGGGAATCCCAAGTTGTTCCCCGGAGAAATCGTGGTCCGCTCTGCCCGAACTTCCCGATTGCTTGCAGCGGCTTTCCCGGTGCTGCTGGAAAGAATGCGTAATCCGCAAGCCCGCCCCATACACCGGCTGATACCTTACGATATAGAATATATCATCAACTCGCCAAGGCTGCAAAAATAAACAGCTTTGTTTCTGATAAAGGTTGATGTGGAAGTCTTGGGGAAGAGGGAAAAACCTTTTCAGGAAAGGTTCTTTCCCTCTTCCCCAACTTGTCACGGCGTAGCCCGCAGGGCGAAGACGGAACCCCATCACCCTTTTCCAAACCTTTTATTGGTATTTATCTATTTGCATTGCAAATAGATAAATACCCTTTAAGTTTTGAAAAAAACTGATCCAATATCTTTGCTGTTTAGCAAACGGGTATTGGGAACATAGTCAAACAATCAACCTTTACTTTGCGGCTATTCTTGCCCGGTAGTAGCTGGAACTGGTGATCTTTTTCATCATTACTATAATTACGGGTATCAGCAGGAATGTAAGGATCGCTCCGGTCATAAAGATACCTCTGGTGCCGATAAAGCTGATAAGTGCCCCCGCCACCAGCGTTGATGCCATACTGCCTATACCGTTGAAGGTACTTGTCCAGCCGAAGACCGCACCCCGTTTGCGTTTGGGCGTGATGTTGGAAAGGAGTTTCTGGTAGATCGGTGCCAACCCGCCGCCGGTAACAAACATCAATGTTCTGGATATACCGAATGCCGCCAGATTGTCTGCCGTTGCCTGAATTATCAGGAATACCCCCGCCAGTGCCAATGCCGGTACCACCAGTTTAGTCGGATCCATCCGGTCGGCAAGGTAGCCGAAGAGTGCTCCCGAAATCAATGCCCCCGCCGATACAAAGGCACTTATGACCCCGGTCCAATATGCCGGTTTATCAGTCAACTGATCCACCAGCATTGCTATATAATTGCCTTCAAATGAGCGGGCAAATGCGTTGATCAGGAACATGATAAGGCACAACCACACTGCAACGGTAAAAGTCGGCAGCAGCGGGACTCCCACTCTGGAATGGGTTTTTTGCGGTTTCTTTTTCAGCACCGGTTTGCAGTCTTCTTTGGCAAACAATACTGCAATACCGCCAATAAAATAGAGTATGCCGCAGAACCAGAATGCCGAAGCAAATCCCCAATAATGCACTACCAGACCGCCCACCACATTGCCCAGCATCATACCGCACCAGTAGGCGGTGCTGAATACACCCATGGCAAAGCCCATGCGGTTGTCAGGCGTATTTTTGGCAATCAAGGCATGTGCCGCTGAGGTGGTTCCGGCACACGCCGCCGTAAGGAACCGCAAGGCGATCAACAGCCACGCATTTTCCACATAACCCATTATCGGAAAGATAAATGCAGTGCCGAATGTACCGCGCAAAAGCATGATCTTGACCCCGTAACGGTCAGAAAGCGTGCCCCAGATCGGCAGAAAAACCGCATACGCCAAGCTGCTGAAAAAGGCAAAAAGTGATACATAAATACCACATTCACCTTCATCGGTGATACCCATATTTTTGAAGAAAAGCGGTATGAAAGGTATGACACCGGCAAAACCGGTAATGACCATCAGCTGCGAAAACCACATCATAGCAAGGTTGAGCTTCCAGTGGCGAGTTTCAGAGTTTTCCATAATTCCCGTATCTTGTTTAAGGTGTAATAATTTTTTAAATACAACATATAATTTACAGCCTTTGCGGTGTATTTACAACTTTTTATGGTGTTTTTCTCTTAAAATTAAAAATTGGAGTGTATGGGAGTGTATGGGAGTGTATGGGGGTGTATGGGGGTGTATGGGGAGGCGGCAGCCGCCGCCACGCACAATGTTGCTTCATTGTGCGGCAATGTTTCCCAAAAATCTCAATCCTTCCCAAAATCTCCCAAACCCTCCCAAAAAAAGCCGCCATCAACCATATTGCCCGCGTATGCGGCGAAAAAAAAAGCCGCAGCAAAAAATGCAGCGGCTTTTGAATATTTTCAGAACAGCTTTACTTGTTGCGCCCCAACGCAAAGGCAGTCAAGTTCACTGCGTGGTGTTTTTCCGGCAGGAACTTCTTCAGGGCGTTGATCCAGTGCTCTTCGGCGATCTGGGGCAGACTGGCACTCAATACGCCCAGCATGGCGATATTGATGGTTTTGGGGTTTTCCAGCTTGCTTGCATCCACATCAGCGAGAGTTATCAAAGTGCCTTCGGCTTTCAGCTTGGGCTTGTTGACTTCGATCTGGGTATCTTCCAAAACCAGCAGGAAATCGCTTTCTCCGGCAGGGATCATGGGGCTTGCCACATCATCGCCGAATCTTACTTCGCTGGAAACGGAACCGCCCCGCTGGCTCATGCCGTGGACTTCGCTCTTTTTTACATCGAATCCGGCGGAAAAGACCGCTTCGGCGACAATGTCGGAGGCTTTCAGCACGCCCTGACCGCCCAGACCGGCGACGATGATATTGATGGTATTGCTCATAACTTATTTCTCCGCAGCTTTATTGGTTTCTTCGTAGCTCTTGGCTTTGACCGCTCCGAGGATACAGGGGCGGCGGGCGATGATCACAGTTGTATCGTTGCTGGCAAGGCGTTCTGCCAGCACTGCCCGGAGTTTATCCTGCTCGGTCAGCGGGTCGATGATGTCCACATTATCTACACCCATGGCTTTGACGGTATCTTCGATGACCAGCCGCTTTTCGGCGGGGGTGTGGTCAAGTTTTCTGCCGGTGCCGGGGTGTTCCTGCAAGCCGGTCATGGCGGTTATGCTGTTATCCAGCACCATGACCACATGGCCGGTGGCGGGTTTGTTGTAGATCATATCCACAATGCCGTTGATGCCGGTGTGCCAGAAGGTGCTGTCGCCCAAAACGCTGACCACCCGGCGGGCTTCAGCTTCGGGCAATGCACGGCGCAGACCCAGGCCGGTGGTGATGCTTGCACCCATGCAAACGCAGGTATCAACCGCTTCAAAAGGCGGCAGCACACCCAGCGTGTAGCAGCCGATGTCGCCGGTGACGATACAGTTGAGAGCTTTCAACGCTTCGTAGCTCTTGCGGTGGGGGCAGCCCACGCAAAGCTGGGGCGGCTTGCCGGGAGCCGGAACCGGTTCGGCTGTCAGATCATTGGCAAGGATACGGCGCACCCGTTCCACATTAAGTTCGCCGAAGCGGTACATTTCAGCTTTGCCTTCCACATCCAAGCCCATGGCTTTGCAGGCTTCGTACAAGATGGGGTCGCCTTCTTCCACGACTACACAGCGTTTGACTTTGGCGGCAAATGCTTTGAGTTTTTCAGCGAGGAAGGGGTAGCTCAAAGTAAGTTTGAGTATGCTTGCTTCGGGGGCAGCCTCCCGGCAGTGGTGATAGCTGATGCCGGAAGTGATGATACCCAGTTCGTTGCCTTTGACCAGCTCTTTGGTGTATTCATTGCTGCTGTCGCTCAAAGCGGCGATGTCGGAGAGCTTTTTCCGCAGATTTTTGTGGGCGATCCGGGCGTAAGCAGGGATCATTACATTGCTTTTAACATCTTTGGTGTAAGATGCCGGAGCAACTTCCACCGGACTTTCCCGCCGGGCCACCAGACTTTTGCTGTGGCAGACCCGGGTGGTCAAACGGTAAAGCACCGGCTGGTGGAACTTTTCAGAAAGCTCAAATGCTTTAAAGAGAAAATCGTAGGCTTCCTGGGAATCCGAGGGTTCAAACATCGGTACCCCGGCAGCAGCGGCGTAACGGCGGTTGTCCTGTTCGTTCTGGCTGGATGCCATGCCCGGGTCGTCGGCAGAAATGATGACCAGTCCGCCGGGAGTGCCGGAGTAGGCAATGGTGAAAAGCGGGTCAGCCGCCACATTCAAGCCCACATGTTTCATGGTGGCAAGAGTGCGGACTTTGCCGAAAGCTCCGCCGATGGCATTTTCCAGAGCGGTCTTTTCGTTGGGTGACCACTGGGCTTTGCCGCCGAGTTTGGCAAATTCGTCGAGGATCTCGGAAGAGGGCGTACCGGGATAACCGGCACCGAAAGCAACACGGGCATCAAAAGCTGCCAGAGCGATAGCTTCGTTGCCGCTGAGTAACTGTTTTACAGCCATAATGCTTCTCCTTACAATTTTTATTTGTCAAAACATTTATTGATATGTTCTTGGTTCATGGGTTTGGTCAGCAAACTTACGATCACCAGAGCTGCCAGCGAGAGGGGCAGGGCGTAGCACAATGTATCCACAAACGGCACCGGAAAAGTGCTGATAAGTTCGTTGCAGTTAAAAAGTTTTTTGCAGATACCCAACGCTGCTGATTCGCTGCGGTGCAGGAAGGTCAGTCCGAACAAACTTACTGCCGCTCCGGTGGCAATACTTGCCCAGACCCCGGCAGTGGTGGCTCGCTTCCAGTAAAGAGCCGCCACATAAGTAGGCAGAAATGCCGCTGCACAAACTCCGAAAAAGATCGCTGTACCCCTTGCAACGATACCGGCCGGGAAAATGTAGGCTGCCGCCACACTGGCGATGATCCCCAGAATTATACCGATACGGGTAACGACTTTGCCGTCGCCCTTATCGCCCCGGAGAGTGCGGCAGAGGTCGTATCCCAGGGAACTGCCGTTTACATGCACCAGCGAACTCAATGTGGACATGGCTGCCGAAAGCAGTGTAAGCATGAAGATATAAACAAATGCTTTGGGCATGGCTGCATCAATAAATCTGGGAATGATCAAATCGGCGTTGCCTCCGGCGGCGGCAATGGCGATCTTGCCTTCGTGCCGCAAAAACCATACATTGGACAATGCCCCCACCACATAAGCTATACCGGCGGTACAGAGAATAAAAACTCCTCCGGCAAGGATGGCACGGTTGATCTGTTTACCGCTTTTAACGGTCATAAACCGCACTGCCAGCTGGGGTTGAGCCAAAGCTCCGATACCCACACCCAGAATCAGACTGGAAATCAGAGTCCACGACCACTGGGAGTTCCAGCGGGGCATAGCGGTCCAGCCTTCGTGCCCGACTTTTGCCAGATTTGCCGGTACCAGGTGTTTCATATCGGTAAGTGCCTGATGAGCCGAAACAAATCCGCCCAACTCGTGATAGGTCATCACCAGCAGCGAAACCATGCCCAGAACCATTACTACGCCCAGCAAAGCATCCACATACATAACGCCTTTGATGCCGCCGAAGCCTACATAAATCGACACCACCACTGCAAAGATCAGCAAGGCTACATTGTAGTCCAGCCCCATAGCCTGTTCCACAAATCTGGCTCCTCCGATGAGCACCACACCCGAATAGATGGGCATGAAAAAGACGATGATCGCCGCCATCAATACTTTGATATTGCGGGATTGGAACCGTTTGCCGATAAATTCCGGGAAGGTGTTGGCATCCAGCTGCTGCCCGATACGGCGGGTGCGTTTGCCGAAGACGAGAAATGCTATAAGCACACCCACGGCAATGTTCATAAAGGGCAGCCAGAGCAGGCCCAAACCGAACAAGCCAGCCATGCCGCCAAAACCCACGATCGCCGAAGTGCTGATAAATGCCGCACCGTAGCTCATAGCCATAACAAAGGGATTCACCGAGTTGCCGCCCACCAGATAATCTTTGCTGCTGCGGGTGGTGCGGTAGCCGTAGTAACTCAAAAAAGCCACAGCGGCAAGAAAGACCGGCAGAATGATACACAAAAGAGCAATATTCATTTCACTTCTCCCGAATCATCACCTGAATTGAAGTTGATAATGCCGTAGATCACGCAAAAGAGCGTTACGGCAATATTGGCTATGTATGCCACAGCCACCCACGGATCACTCATCCCCAACAGCATAAAAAACTCCTCGAATACAGCTGCTAAAAAATAATAATATATTTCAATAATATAGCACTTTTTGCAGCGTTCGGCAAATTTTTTTGCAGAAAGTGCTGCTGTTAAAGTAAAAAAGCTAAAAAAAAAGAGTTTTTTGCCGGAAAAATCTTGAAAAATTCTTGAATATGGTGTATTTATAACAATTACGCCGCTCTATTGCATATTGTTGATTCGGTCAAGACGGTGTTTTTGGGATCTTAAAGTACAAAATGTAAAAACTAAATAACTCAAGGAGTTCCGCTTCTGAAGCGTACAGGCGGAAAAAGTTACAGTATGAAAGAAAAAACTCTTCAGGATGTGCATCCCGGGATTCGGGAGTTTTATAACCGGGCGGTGGATTTTGAACGCAAGGAGAATTGGGAATTTGCTGTAAGTTGCATGCTGGAGGCTGTTTTGCGGGTCCCCGCATTCAATGAAGCCCGTACCAAATTGCGTGAGTACGAAAAACACTACACCAAAAAACTTAAAGGATTTGCTCCGGTAATGGCCCAGGTCAAAGGTTTTTTGGCTTTGCCGAAAATCAAGAAGTTTACCTCATCAAGTCCGGTCGATGCAATAAGCGAATGTGAAAAAGTTCTGGCGCTCAACCTCAATAACCCACCGGTATTGCTGGCGCTTGCCGATGCTGCGCTTAAAGCGGATGCAGCCAACATCGCTATTGAAGCTTTGCTGATACTGCACGATTATCAGCCGGATAATGTTCAGGTGATGCGTAAACTTGCAGGCTGTTACCGGCAGGATGGTCAGGCGCAGGAGGCGTTGAAAGTTTACCAATATCTTGCCAACAAGAATCCGAAAGATAAAAAAATCATGTCTGAATTGCGGGAGGCATCCGCTTTTGCAACTCAACAGAAAGCTGCCTGGGAAAAGGAAAGTCTTGCCAGCAAAGGCAAGAGTGTTAAAGATGACGCCCTGACTATTCAGCTGGCGGAAGGTACTTTGCGCGATGCCGACCATGCCAAAACACTTATCAAGCTGTATACCAAAGAGCTGGCAGAAAATGAATCTGACGAAATGCGCAAAAAACTTGCCGAAGCACATATTGTGGTCGGTAATTACGATGAAGCGATCAAATTACTGGAATTGGTTGCAGAGCATCTGCCTGCGCTTGACCCCACACTGGATAAGCAGATCGAACGCACATATTTGGCAAAATATAATCTGATCGTAGATGATCTGCGCAAAAAAGCTAATGCCGATCCGGCATACGCCGGCAATCTGGCAGAAGCTGAACAGTTTTTGCTGGAATTCCGCATCGAGCGGGCCGAGCGCCGTTCGCATGCATACCCGGCAGAAGCCGCACTGCACTTTGATCTGGGATCGATCTATGCAGATGCTCAACGCTATGCTGATGCAGAAAATGAGCTCAATGAAGCTGCTAAAAGTCCGCAACGGCGCACGCAAAGTCTGGCGTTATTGGGCCGTTGCAGTATGGAGCAGGGTAAATATGAAGAGGCAATCAAATTCTGCGAAGATGCTCTGGCGGAAATGGTGCGTATGGACCGGCATAAATTTGCAGTTATGTATGACCGTGCCAGTTCTTTGGAAGCTTTGGGCAAGTCCGACGAAGCATTGGCGGCATTTCAGGAAATTTATCGTAATAATGCGCGTTTCAAGGATGTTGCCGGGCGTATTCAGGCGCTGGGTGGTGAAGCGTAAAGGGGTTTTATTGCGTTTTTCTGCAAAAAACATGTAAAATGTCAGTTTTATTGTGTTTTGAAAATTGACATTTTGCATTTGCCGGGTTATATTCAGATTTGTAATATTGTTTTGAATAGTAAAAAATTAACATATAAACGGAAGAACAGGGTAGTTTTATGGCAGATCAGAACAACCTTCCAGAAGCCGAAGATACCAAGACCAGGGTCACGGCGAAGATCAATCCGGATACTCCGGGGAAAAAAGTGCCGCAGATAGATTTGAATGCAGCTCCGGCTGCCGCAGATAAAAGTCCGACCAATACCATGACCGGTCGCACGATGAAATTGCAGGGACTTGCCGGTATGGCTCCGGCAAGTCCGGCAGTCAGCGCTCCGGCGCCTGCAACTGCTGCCCCGGCAGCGGGGGACGATACCCGCACCAAAAGAACAGTAAAACTTGCTTCGCTGGCTGCCGGGCCTTCGGTGAAGTCATTGGATTTGACTGGCAAAACTCCTGCTGCTGCCCCGGCTCCGGCTGCTCCGGCAGCAAGTACGGTGACCCGCCGCACACAAAAGCTTGAAGCGTTGGATACTCAAGATGTGGTGGCAATGACCGAAGTAGCTCCTTCTGCTGCTGATGATGATACTAAAACCCGCAAGGCCACCAAGATATCTGCTGTGGCGGCCCAACCGGCACCGCAGACGATCAATCTTACCGGTCAGCCCCGGCAGACGGTAAAAGTTGGCGGAGTTGATTCCGGTAAAGCTCCGGCTTCCGGCCCGGCAACGATACAGATCCCCGGCGTTGCCCCGGCTCCCGCCCGGACAGTAGACGAAGCGCCTAAAACAATTCAGGTTGCGGGCGTTGTTCCGGAAACTCAATCTCCGGTGCGTCCGGTCGATGCCGCTCCCGGTACTATTCAGGTGGCAGCTCCGGCAGCAGCTGAAGATACTAAAACCCGTACGGCAAAAAAAGTTGCACCTGCGCCCGGGCAATTCAAGTCCGGTAATGTTGATGATACAGTAAAATTGCAGCGCCCGGCGCCCAGACCGGCGATGCCGGGTTCGGTGGCTCCCTCCACCCAGAGCGGCAGTCCGGCAGTCGGTGGCATCAAGCTCAACAAGCCCAAACCGGCCCCGGCTCCGGCGACCACACCTGCTCCTGCAACTGCCGCTCCGGCAGCAGCTGAAAAAAACGAAGCTCCAAAAACTGCCGAGCCGACCGGCAATCTGGGTAAGGATCAGACTCCGCCCAAAACCAAAAAAGGTCTTAAAGTCAATACAGATGCCATCAAAGATTTGGGCAGCAGTCCGGCGGCAACAGCTGCCGGCAGCATGGCACAGTCTGTGGTTGGCACCGGGGCAGCTGCGCCGGTCAAGCAGGTCAAAGAATCTCTGCTGGTCAACATAAGTTTTGCTTTCTTTGGCGTATTGGCGCTGGTGTTGCTGGTATGTGTGGCGGTGATAACTACTGTTGACTATTTGAATATCTGGCATAATGACAGTACGGAACAGATCGAATTGCCGATCATTTCCGAGTATGTTTACAGTAATCTGGAAAAAAAATAACACTTCTGAAAAAATCAGATCAATTACGCAGACAAAAGGTATAATACCCAGGCGCGGCAGCTTCGCCGCGCTTTTGTCTGTAAAAGAGCATGAGTCCCGGCAACGGGCAATATAGGAGAGAAACTATGGCACTTTGGGGCGGCCGATTCAGCGAAACCGGCAGAGAAGAACTTACAGAATTTTCCGAATCTATTTCTTTTGATAAACGGCTTTACCAGCATGATATCATGGGCAGCAAGGCGCATGTAACCATGCTGGCGGCACAGAACATCATTCCGCAAGTTACTGCCGATGCCATCAAGGTAAAACTTGATGAAATCAAAGGTATGATCGACCGCGGCGAAATGGAGTTCAAAGCGGAATTGGAAGATATCCACATGCACATAGAATCCACTTTGATCGCTGCGTTGGGTGACGAAGGTGCCCGTCTGCACAGTGCCCGCAGCCGCAACGACCAGGTTGCGTTGGATATACGCCTTTATCTGCGGGATGAATTGGACAGCATTATTGAGGGCATCCGCTCCTTCCAGAAAGCTCTGGTGGATCTTGCCGAAGTTAATAAAACTGTCATTATGCCCGGCTTTACCCATTTGCAGCACGCCCAGGTGGTGCTGTTTGCGCATCATTTGCTTGCCTATGTGGAAATGCTCGACCGGGATGCCGAACGGTTGAGCGACTGCCGTAAAAGAGTCAATGTTATGCCGCTGGGTTCCGGTGCGTTGGCTGGTTCCACGCTGCCCATCAACCGGGAAATGGTTTGCGAACAGTTGAATTTTGAGCGGGTGACCCGCAACAGTATGGATGCAGTTGCCGACCGGGATTTTGCGATAGAAACAGCGTCGGCACTGGCGATTTTCGGTATGCATGTATCGCGTTTGAGCGAAGATATAATTCTCTGGAGCAGTCAGGAGTTCGGTTTTATCGAATTGGCAGATGCGTTCTGCACCGGTTCCAGCTTGATGCCCCAGAAGAAGAACCCCGATGTGGCTGAATTGAGTCGGGGCAAAACTGCCAGACTTTACGGCAATCTGACCGCACTTTTGACTTTGTGCAAAGGCCTGCCCCTGACTTACAACCGGGATTTGCAGGAAGATAAAATACCGTTGTTTGACTCGCTGGATACAGCGCACGCAATATTGATGGTCTATCCGCCGATGATCGCCACTATGAGTGTCAGAGCCGACCGGATGCGGGAAATGGCTTCCGACCCGGCATTGATGGCGACCGATGTGGCAGAAAAACTTGTGGAATTGGGAGTGCCGTTCCGCACCGCTCACCACCGGGTGGGCAGTCTGGTGAAATACTGCCGGGAAAACAATAAAGAGCTGGACGAAGTAACGCTGGAAGAAATGCAAATAACCATACCCGAAGCCACGGAAGAATTTTTGCAGCTGTTTGACCCCGAAGTAAGCGTGGGCAAGCGGGAAATCACCGGCGGCACCGGTTATAAAGCCGTAGCGTCGCAGTTGGAGTTCTGGCAGAATAAACTTAAATAAAACAGCTTTTCGGAAAGCGCAGCAGTAACCGGGGAGATTTTTTTATGGATGTAAAGTACATTTTAAGTTCGGTGACAAAAGAAGCTGTAAAACTTGGTGCATCCGGCAAATTGGTTGCCGGTGTGCGGCTTTCCGGAGCTGTCAACGGCGAGCGGGGCGAGGGCTATTGGCTGTTGTACGAAGATAATTTAGTATTGCTCTACCGCCGTTTGGGGCAATGTGATTACGAAGGATGCTGCGGCGAGTTGGACGACTGGTCTTTTGCTGATTACCGTGAAGAAAAATATGCGCTTATGCTGCAAAGTTCTTACGCCGGAACGGAGTATTTGTTTGAGTTTACTCCGGCGGAGCGGGAATCTGCTGAAATCATACTCAACAGTATAACTCAAGCCCATGCCGATCCCAAGACGGTTTATTCCGAAGCAATGCTGGTAATGGCTGGTTTGTTGAGTTTTTTAAGTGCGGACGGCCACGAAGATTACGCGGTAAATGTTTTAGGAAAAGAGCTTTGGCGATCTGGCAAAAGGTATGCAGCAAAGCACACTTTGCCGGACTTGGTGGAGCAGGGCAATAAATTGTTCAATGCTGACCAGAAAGAGTGTGTGCTGGCAAATCTTATCGAACAGCGTATGAGCGATGACCTCTGGAAAAGCGAGGAAGCCGCTGCCTTGCGGGAACTTGCCGAAGTGTGGGCTTTGCCGAAGGATTATTTTGATACTTGCGCCGGAATATTATTGAAAAGGCGGAATTTAGGCGTGCTTTTTCAAAAGTGATCTTAAACAATCAGTCTTGATAAATTCAGGGAGAGGCCAGTTGTGTTTTCTCCCTGAATCGTATATGGTTCGTTTTATTGAGTTTATCGGGGAAGTTGTTGCCGGGAACTGGCTGATATTGTATTTCAGAAGCCATATACCAGAGAAAACAGTGCGAGATCTGGTTTTTCAGCTTGTGATATATTACGACAAGATATAATTTTATGCTTTCCGAATCCCCTCTGTGCTGACTGAATAAATCAAGTATGTCTGCCGATATGATGCAGGATGCAAAAAATATTAAATATTTTATGTATATGTGCTTGCGAAAACAGCAAAATTGGTGTATAGTGATATTTTGTAGAATTGTCTGAAAAACAGTATTAAATAATTTTAAAAAAAGGAGAAAAACAATGCTTATCAATCAGCTCTTGTTGGCAACTGCCAACGCCGCTCAAACCGCAGCCAATGGTGGTGAGGCCGCCAAGCAGCCCGGCATGATGTCCTTCATGATCCCCTTGTTGATCGTAGTTGTGGTCATGACCTTTATTTCAGGCAGAAGCCAGCGCAAACAGCGGGAAAAACAGCAGAAGATGCAGGATTCCATCGTCAAGGGTACCAAAATTCGCACCATTGGCGGTTTTACCGGCAAAGTGGTGGAAGTTGGCACCGAAACTCTGATGATCGAATTGGCAGAAAAGATGCCGCCAGTGGAAATCGTCAAAAATGCTGTGGCAACAGTTATTGACGAAACTGTCGCTGAAGAAAAGAAATAATCAAATTTCCGGCAGCCGGGCGCTCAAACAAGCGAGCTCCCGGCTTTCGGCGTTAAAAAAAGAAAGATTTAACTATGGCAGTAAACGACAAACGCCCGGTGATCTTGAGAACTGTTATTGCACTGATCGTGATCGGTGTTTTTGCCTGGAGTACCTATCCCTTGCAGGAACGGGACTTCTACCAGACTTTCCTTTCGGTGCTGAAAAAGGCCGATGACCCCGCCGCTAAAAAATTGGTGGAATCTGCACAGAAATTGCAGGAAAAAAGTCCGGATATGTTCGACTCCAACGCATTGCTGAAAGCCGCCAATGATAAAGGTGTGCTTTTGTCGGATATGACTACCCTTCCGGCAGCTGAAGACAACCGCGACAGCATCAGTGCTTTGCGTAAACTTACCAGTGCATCCATCCGTCGTGGTATCGACCTGGCTGGCGGTGTGGAATTTATGATGGAACTGGTGCCCGATCAGGACTTCCTCGACCGGGTCAACGCCATGAGTGCCAAAGATAAGGCTGAAGCCGGTGAACGCATGACCGAAGAGTTCAACCGCTATCGGGATCTGGCGATCGAAGTTTTGCGTAAACGCCTGGAAACCAACCATATTTTTGAATCGGAAATCGCTCCGGCAGGCGGCAGATTTATCTCCCTTAAAGCGCCGATCACCAGCAAGGACGAAAAATCCCAGCTTAAAGATCTTTTGAGCATGAGTGCCAAACTGCACTTCCGCTTGGTGCACGAAAATTCGGCGGCACTGGTGGATCAGATGCTCCGGAATCCCGCCGGGTTCACCGCTCCCATCGGTTATGAACTTATGACCATTGAAGAGTTCCAGCGGGGCAAACAGGCCAGAGTGCAGCGTTATTTTGTGAAGAAACGCTGGGAAATGGACGGCAAAGGCATCGTCGATGCCCGGGCTGTGCGTGATGAATACAATCGCCGGAAGATCGTATTCCGGTTTGATGCCGAAGGCACCCGCAACTTTGCCAATGTTACCAAGAAATACAAAGGTCATCAACTGGCAGTGGTGCTGGATGGCAAGCTCTATACCGCTCCGACTATCCAGACCGAAATTCTTGCCGGTTCCGGCGAAATCACCGGTCAGTTCAGCGATGAAGAAGTCAACAACATTGCCAACGCTCTGGTAAGCGGCAGCTTCCCCTTTATGATCCGGGTGGACAGCATTTACGATGTTGACCCCACTTTGGGGGCAGACAATGTGGAAAACGGTGTGCGTGCCGGTATCTACGGTATGATCGCCGTGGTAGTCTTTATGATCGCTTATTATTGCCTTGCCGGGGTGATCGCAGTATTTGCTCTGGCAATGAATGTGGTGCTGGTGCTGGGGGCTTTGGCAGCCTTTGATGCTACGCTGACACTGCCGGGTATTGCCGGTATCGTGCTGACTATCGGTATGGCGGTGGACGCCAATGTGCTGGTCTTTGAGCGTATCCGGGAAGAACTCAACAGCGGCAAAACTCTTGCCACTGCTGTTGATACGGGTTACAGCAAGGCTTTGAGTGCGGTTTTGGACGCCAACTTGACCACGCTCTTTATCGGCTTGATCCTCTACTGGGCGGGTTCCGGTGCCATCAAGGGTTTTGCGGTAACTTTGTGCGTGGGTATCCTTACAAGTTTGTTCACTGCACTTTTTGTGACCCGCTTGATTTTCGATTATCTGCTGCGGATGGGGTTGAAAAAGCTCTCCATGCGTCAGCTGCTGAAAAATCCCCGGATCGACTTTTTGGGCTACCGCAAGATCTCCTTTGCCGTTTCCGGCTTGCTGGTCATCGGCAGTCTGGCACTGATGGCGTACAAAAATGCTGATATGTTCGGCGTTGACCTCTCCGGCGGTTCGGTGGTGGTTTACAATTACAAAGAAGCCGTGCCCCAGCAGCAGCTCGTTGATACTCTTAACGCCAACGGTTTTGTCAATGCCCGTATCGCTTACAAGAGCAGTGCGGCAAGTGCCGATGGACATAAGTTGGAAATCATGGTGCGTGAGTCCGGCATTGATAAAGCAAACCGTACTCCGGGTATGCGTATACAGGATATTCTCAACAAGAAATATCCGGCTCTGAAACTCTCCGGTGCCCAGGAAAACAGCGTAGGCGGTTTGATCGGTGCCGAATTCAGCAAATCAGCGATCATTGCTTTGATCGCCAGCATGATCGGTATGATCATTTATATTTCGCTGCGTTACGAATTTGCCTACGCCATGGCGAGTATCATTGCCTTGCTCCACGACGTGATCGTGGCTTTGGGTATATTCCTGCTGCTGGATCGCCAGATCTCGCTGCCGGTGATTGCGGCGGTGCTGACGGTGATCGGTTACTCTATCAACGATACCATCGTTATCTTTGACCGCATCCGGGAAGATTTGCGTGCCAAATCCGGCAAGAGTTATGCAGCGATCATCAACGAAAGTATCAATAGAACCCTCAACCGTACGCTGTTGACCAGTATCACCACTGCTTTGGCAGTGCTGATGCTGCTGATTTTCGGCGGCGTGGCGATCAGCGACTTTGTGCTGCTGATGCTGCTGGGGGTGATCATCGGTACCTACTCATCAGTCTTTATTGCCAGCCCCATTGTGGCGTTGTGGCACCGTAAGGTGGTGGGTATTCGGGAAACTGATACCAACTTTGACGAAAGCAAAGTGGTGGAAAACTGATAGATCTTTGTCGGTAATACAGTAAAGTTGCAGTTGCCGGAGCGGTAAGAAAGTGTTTCTGACCGCATCCGGCAATTTCATACAGAGTATTTTATGAAGAAGAAAGTAGTGGTGCTGGGTTCTTCCGGTTCCATCGGTAAAAATACGGTGCGGGTGCTGGAGCAGCTTTCCGACCGGTTTGAAACGGTTGGTTTGGCAGTTAATACCAGTGTGGAAGTGCTGGCTGAACAGGCAGCAAGTCTGAATTGTAAAAATCTGGCGGCAGCCGACGAAAGAGTTTTGGCAAAGCTCAAAAGTCTGGCTCCGGAAGGCTGCCAATGCTCTGCCGGAGCCGAAGCTTTAGTGGAAATGGTATGCCGCAGCGATGTGGATATTGTGGTATGTGCCATTGTAGGTATCGGCGGACTGCTGCCGGTTCTGGCGGCACTTAAAGCCAATAAACGCATAGCACTGGCAAGCAAAGAAGTTATGGTGATGGCTGGCGAACTGGTCAATGCCGAACTGGATGCCGGGCATGGGGAGATCATACCCGTAGACAGCGAACACAGTGCGATTTTCCAATGTCTGGATGGTTGCGCTGCTGAAAGTATCAACAAGCTGATAATCACGGCTTCCGGCGGCGCATTCCGGGATTGGAAAGCTGAAGATTTAGCGAAAGCCACCTGGCGTGATGCGCTGAAACACCCGGTTTGGAGCATGGGCTCCAAGATCACCATCGACTCGGCTACTTTGATGAATAAAGCTCTGGAAATCGTGGAAGCGGGCAGATTGTTCCGTATGGATGCGGATAAGATCGATGTAGTGATCCATCCGCAGTCGCTGGTTCACAGCATGGTGGAGTTTGTTGACGGCAGTGTTATCGCTCAACTCTCCCACCCGGATATGCGTTACGCCATACAGTACGCTATGACCTATCCCGAGCGGGTGGAGGGCAGATTGGATAAACTCGATTTCCGCACATTGGGCAAGTTGGAGTTTGCCGCTCCGGATTTTAATAAATACCCCAGTTTGGGTATGGCGTACAGTGCATTGCGGCAGGGCGGAACGCTCCCGGCGGTGATGAATGCGGCAAACGAGGTGGCGGTGGATGCTTTTTGCAAAGAAAAAATCACCCTGCCGCAAATCTGGCAGTGCGTAACGGAGGTTATGGAAAAGCATAATGTGCAGGCGTTGGACTGTTTGGAAACAGCGATCGACGCCGACCGGGAAGCCCGGATCAGAGCAGAGGATTTTATTAAACAACTTATATAAGGAAGGCTGACAAAAACATGGATTACGAATATTTGCTCAACTACATACTGAATATATTGGGTATCGCCGGGTCGGTGATCTTTGTGGTGTTCTTTTTCGGCATGTGTATTTTTGTGCACGAGCTTGGGCACTTTCTGGTGGCAAAGTGGCGTGGATTGCATGTGGACGCTTTTTCCATCGGCTTCAAAAAGGTTTGGGCAAAGAAAATCAATGGTGTGGAATACCGTATCGGCTGTCTGCCGCTGGGGGGCTATGTGGAACTGCCCCAGGTGGATGCCGCCACCGAAACCCCCAAAGCTGCCGACGGTACGGAGCTGCCGGTTGCCAAACCGCTTGACCGGCTGCTGACCGCAGCAGCAGGACCAGTTTGCAATATAATTTTCGGTTTGCTTTTGGGGTGCATAGTCTGGGTAGTTGGTATACCGCAGGATACCCCCAAGATGCGGGCTGTGGAAGTAGCTCATGTAGAAGAAAATAGCCCCGAATGGATCGCCGGTTTGCGTCCGGGCGATGTGATCACCCGGATCAACGGTAAAACTTTCCATGCGGCATGGAAAGATGTTGTCGTAGAAATTCTTACTACCATTGGCGAAGTCAATCTTACTGTGGAGCGCAACGGTAAAACTTTTGAGGTCAAGTATCTGCCCAAAGTCAACCCCAAAAAGATGTCTGTTGAAAAAACGGCTTATCCATTTTTTGAACCCCGTATCCCCATAGAGTTCCACCCCGAAAAAGGTTCGGTTGCAGAAAAAGCCGGTATCAAAGCCGGGGATCAGCTCTTGAGCATCAACAATATGCCCTGCGATCACTTTTTTGTGGTACAGCAGTTTATCAACTACTACGGCGATAAACCTTTGAAGCTGGAAATGCGTAAAAAGGATTCCCGTGAAGTCTATACCGTGGAAGTCCAGCCGGTGGATCTGCCCGATGAGTTGGACTTTTTGACCCAGTATTACACAGGAGTATCGCTGACACCCCAGCTGCAAATCGTGGGGGTCATGCGGGATTTCCCGGCGGAAAAATCCGGCCTGCTGCCCGGTGATATTATCAAGAAATTCAACGATAAAGAGGTCAAGGTCTTTCAGGATTTTTCCGATTGCGTACAAGCTAACAAGGGCGAAAAATTCAAGATCACCGTTTTGCGCGGCGATAAACTTTTGACGCTGGAAACCAGCGCTAAAGCGGTGCGGCCCCGTACTATCAATGTCAAGTTTATGCTCCGTGATTATCCCAATCCCTTCCAGCAGTTTGTGGGGCTTATCGAGCTTACGGCAAAGAGTATCCGCAGTATGGCGGTGCGGCTGGGCAATACGCTGGGCATAACCGAAAAACAGAGCAATCTCTCTGCCCGGAACATGTCGGGGCCGATGGGTATGGCAGTGGTATTGTATAAATCGGTGCGGCTCTCTCCGGCAATGGGGATCTACTTTGTGGTGATGATCAGTTTTGCGCTGGCGATATTTAACTTGCTGCCGCTGCCGGTGCTGGATGGAGGGCATGTCTTTATGTCGTTGATTGAAATAATCTTCCGCCGTCCGCTGCCGGTAATGCTTGTAAGAGTTTTGAGCTACATATTTATCGGGTTACTGATAATGCTTATGCTCTATGTAACCTACATGGATGTATTGCGGGTGGTGCCGGGGGCTCAAAAGCTGGAGCAGAAACTTTCCGGCAATACTACGGAAAAATCTGCTGAAAAATCGGCAGTCAAAGCTCCGGAAAAGGTTAAGAAATAATGAGTCGCCAGATCTTTATCGGCAATGTTGCCGTGGGGGGCAATGCTCCGGTATCCATCCAGAGCATGTGCAATACGCCGGCAGCGGATGTGGAGTCTACGCTCAAACAAATCAATATTCTTGCCGATGCCGGTTGCCAGATCATCCGGCTGGCAGTGCCGGATATGGTTGCTGCTGAAGCATTTAAAAGTATTACAAAACAATCGCCGATCCCGGTGATCGCCGATATCCACTTTGACCACCGTCTGGCAATCAAAGCTATTGAAAACGGTGCGGCGGCAGTGCGGGTGAATCCCGGAAATTTAGGCGGCGATGGTGCCGTTAAAGCCGTGGCGGAAGCTCTTTTGAAATATAATATACCAGTAAGGGTAGGAGCCAATTCCGGCAGTCTGCCTAAAGAATTTACCGCTCATTTATCGGCGGAAAATTCTGCATTGCACGATGAACTTTTAAGCGACGCTTTGGTGGAAGCTGTGCTGAAACAGAGCAGGGCATTTGAGCGTTACGGTGTAAAAGATATAAAAGTATCGCTGAAAGCTTCCAGCGTACCAGCCACAGTCAAAGCCTACCGCAAGTTCGCTCAACGCTCCGATTACCCACTGCATGTGGGAGTTACCGAAGCAGGTACTCCGGCAAAGGGGATCGTCAAAAGCTCCATCGGTATCGGGGCATTGCTGCTTGACGGCATTGGCGACACCATACGGGTAAGTTTGACCGCTGACCCGTTGCAGGAAATCATTGCCGCAGTGCGGATATTGGAAAGTATCGGCTTACGCAATGCCGCACCCGATCTGGTGGCATGTCCCACTTGCGGCAGAACCAGAATAGATTTGGTGGCGTTAGCTGAAAAGGTGGAAAATCTTATCAACCGCATCAAGGCGGAAAAAGGCATTATCCAGCTGAAAAAAATCGCGGTAATGGGGTGTGTGGTCAACGGCCCCGGCGAGGCAAAAGATGCCGATTTGGGTATTGCCGGAGGCGACGGCAAGGTGGTGCTGTTCCGGCATGGAGTGATCGAAGCAACCTTGCCGGAAAGCGAAGGCTTTGCTGCGTTGGAAAAAATCATCCGGGAAAATACGCTTTGGAGTTGATCGATGGAAAAGCTCACGGCAAAGCATTATTTTGCAGCTATAATACTTATAGCCTTTCTGCTGCGGCTGCCGGAATTTTTCATTACTTTGGCTTACGATGAAATCTGGACTCTGACTAATTTTTCCCAATTACCGTGCAGTAAACTGCTCTTTGACTTGACTTTGCCCAACAACCACCCGCTGAACAGCATAACAGTAAAGTTTATGGCGCTGTTGGAGCTTTCCCGGGAGTATATACGGCTGCCTAATCTCTTGACCGGACTTGGTTCGGTGGTGCTGGCGGGCTTGCTGGGTAAACTCCTTGCGGGTAAGGGTGGAATGTTGTGGAGCATGTTTTTTATGGCAGTAAACGCTCCGCTGATCGTTTACAGCTGTCAGGCTCGGGGGTACGGCTTGCAGATATTTTTGCTTTTGCTCTTTGCTTATTCAGTGATCCGGTCAGCAGAAAAATGCCGGAAGCAGATTTTTACGATATTTGAGGCGTTGATAATCGTTTCGGCACTGCTTGCTATGGTAACTTTATCCACCAGTGCATTGTATCTTGCCGGAATCGTTTTTATTCTCTGGAATTACGCCGGGTGGCAGCTGCCCCGCCGGTCAACGGTTTTCTCAATAATCGTTGCCGGAGTGATCTCTCTGGTCTATCTTGTGCTGAATTACCATGATCTGCAAGCAGCTAAAGTCTGGGGCGTTGCCATCAACAGTGCAAGCGATTTCTGCAACTGGCTCTGCGGGGTGCTTTATATGATAATTCCGGCGGGGACAGCGTGGCTGACCATCTTTTACTTTGCTTTGAAACGGCGGCAATGCGTGGGGTATTTATTACTCTTTCTGCTGCTGGCGGGTTCGGCGATTTTTACCAACGGCGGGCCGGGGCGGGTTTATCTGCCAATGTGTGCGTTATTTTCAGTAACTGCCGGGGCGGGAGCAGGTCTTTTGCTGGAAAAATTGGTTAAATTGCAGCATAAACAATTATTGGCATTAGCATTTATACTGCTGGCGGCGGCAACGAATTTTTACCAGATGCGGCAGTGGTGCTTTACTGATTATTACCCGGTGCTGAATGCTTTGGATAAAGTTCCGGAGAATGTGCTGACCATTTTCCCCGCCGGCGACGGCTACCCGGTATTGTATAACAGCAACGGCAAAGCTGCCGAAAAATATTATAACACCCTCGAAGCAAGTTCCTCTTTGACCGGATTGCTGCTGCTGAACAGCCCCGGCAGAATCAATGGTATGGATAAAGATTTCAACGAAAAAAACTTGCCGCTGCCAGTACAAGTTCCAACCGAAACCTTTGCCAATGTTTCATCGCAAATATACAGCTTGCAAAGAGTGCAGACTGTGCCGGAAGGCAATGCGGCAATAATTCTGATTTCCCGCTCAACCAACGAAGCCGGGTTTAATGATTTACGCAAATTTTTATATAAATCAGCAGCCAACAGCAGTTATATACTTATACTCAATAACTGGTTCAACAGCTATACGCCGCCGGGCAGAGCAAAAGTTTACAATGCCGTGTGGTACATTGCTCCTGGAGCATTGGATAAGCAAATATGGAAAGAACTTACGGAACACTTTTCCGGCAGTGTAACGCTTTATAACCTTGAGGTCAGCTCTGCAAGATGATTTTACGGGGATTTTTTGCCTTAAAAATTGCCGGATTATTTGAATTTTTTTATTCTTGTGCTAACTTTCATTGAACTTGTTTGTTTTACATGAAAGATGGAGATTTTTTCAATGCCCTGGGGTGTGGAAATAAGCTGGAATTCGATGTTGGATTTTATCCGCATGGCGGTTGAATTTTTGCTGATAGCTTTTGTTATTTACAAAACATTGTACTATTTGCGCGGTACCCGTGCGGTGAATGTGCTTGCCGGATTGGTGGTGGCATTTCTGGTGCTGTACATTATATCGGTAAGTTTGAAACTTACGGTGGTAAGCTGGCTTTTGGACAGCTTTATGAACCTTATGGCATTCACTATAATCGTGATTTTTCAGCCGGAGCTGCGGCGTGCCTTTGCCCAGCTGGGCAGTTATACATTTTTTCAACGCAACCGTAAGCGGGAAACCATCAATGAACTGGTCGCCGCCGTCAATAGCATGGCAAGCCGCCGCTGCGGGGCGATCATCGTCATCGAACGGCGTATCGGTATGCGGGCGATCGTGGAAGATGCCATCAAGCTGGACAGCAAACTCAATAACCTTTTGATCCAATCCATATTTTACCCCAATTCGCCGCTGCACGATGGCGCAGTGATCATCCGCAACGACCGGATCGTGGCGGCACGGGCGATCTTGCCGCTTTCAAGAGATGCTAATCTCTCCCGCACCATGGGTACCCGCCACCGGGCGGCTCTGGGGATAACTGAAGAAACCGATGCCGCCGTAGTCGTGGTCAGCGAAGAAACCGGCGATATAAGCGTAGCCTGCCGCGGAGCGATCATGCGGGGGCTTTCGGGTAAATCACTGGAAAATGAGCTGAATAAACTTTTGATGAACAGCGCCGAAGCTTCGGAAGCTCTCACCGACATACTTGGTACTTTGGATGAGCCGGAGGGCAAGGTCAATTTTCACGGCGACGAAGAACCCGGTAAAAGCAGCGATAATCCGGAGGTGAAGTAATATGCAGAAAGATACCCGTATTCAGACGATATTGAACTTTATCCGCCGGGATTTCTGGCGTAAACTGGTGGCTGTTTCTCTGGCTCTGCTGCTTTATATGGCAATCAATCAAAGGATCAGCGAAAAACGGGAAAAGAGCTTTACCAATGTTCCGGTAAATGTGGAGCTGCCGTCGGATCTGTTTTTGAACAACCGTGATGCGCTGCGGGTCAAAGTTACCTTGAGCGGCGATGCCAAAACGCTGGACGAGATCGATCCCGGAGCTTTGCGTATCAGAGCGGAAGTGAATAGAGAGAGCTTCATTCCCGGGACTGCGTATCAGTTGCGCTTGCGCAGCGATGATGTCAGCGGTTTGGTATACGGTGTACGGGTCAATGCTATTTCGCCGCGGGATATTTCGCTTGATCTTGAACAGGTCATTTCCAAAAAAGTTCCTATCCGCCCCCGCTATGATTCTTTGGCAAAACTGCCGCAGGATTACCGGATCGCCGGAGTCAGATTTGTGCCTACCCATGCAGTTTTAAGCGGGCCGGCGCAGCTGATGAATTCTATTCAGGAAGTCTATACTGAACCCATTCCGATCGATGAACAGGTTACTGAAAGTTTTGAATACAGCTGCACATTGCGCCTGCCCGGCAGGATCCGCAGTGACCGCAGCGAGTGTGATGCCCGGGTGGATGTTGTTAAAGCCATGACCACGCATACATTCAGGGCGGTGCCGCTTTTGATCATTCAGAGTGCGGAGCGTACCCGCAAATTTCAAGTTACCAATTTGGAGCCGGAAACCGTAACGGTAGTTGCCGGAGGGCCCCGCGGAACCCTGGCAAGAATGCACAGCCGGGAAATCAATGCTTCCATAAGTTTGGATAATATCAATAAACCCGGCACCTACAACCTGCCGGTATCCATAACCATAACCAATCCGGCACCGGGGCTTTCGGTCAAGAACTTTCAGCCCGCTACGGCAAGGGTAACTGTTCAGCAGGAGTAAAAAGTGGCTGTTTACGGAAATAATCCTCCTCCGGGAGAGAAAAAACTCTATACCCAGTTGAGAAATCTACGCACGATCTTTGATCTGGCGGTAAGTGCAGTGATCAATGAAAAACGCTCGCTTGACCGTTTTTTAAGCAGTTATTGGCGGGAAAACCGCTGTTTCGGCTCCCGTGACCGGCGGCTTTTCAGCGAAAGTATTTTTGCCTTTTTCCGCTATTACGGCTGGCTGAAAACGCTGCTGAAATCTGAAGAAGCGGAGCTTTTGCAGCAAGGTGTAAGCCGCCAAATTTCCGGCCGGAGCGTTGCCATGCTTTTAGCCGGGGCGTGGCAGTTGGAAAATCTGGAACCGGAACCGGCACACCGTTTGCTGGCAAAAGAGTTTGGCTTGCCGCAACTTGCCGGTAAAGAAAAAAATATTGAAAATACTCCCGACTGGCGGCGGAAAAAGTTTGTTGAAATCGCTGAAAAATTTACCGGCAAAACCGTTGCCATGCCGGAGTGGAAAGCTTTGCAAAGCTTTTGGAGCTTGGACTTTATGCAAGATATGCCCGATATGGAAGCATACTTTGCCAAACTTGCTCAAAGACCGCCGTTGTGGCTGCGGGTGCAGAATTCCCCGGTGGAGAGTGTAATCAAGGAGCTTGCTCAAGCCGGGTTGACGATTAAAGCCCATGACCGCCTTTCCAATGCTCTGGCGGTGGTTTCCGGCAGTGTAAACTTATACACTTTGCCCGCTTACCGGGAAGGGCGGGTGGAAGTTCAGGACTTGGCATCGCAGGTGATCGCCCGGGTTTGTGCACCCAATAAGGGGGAACGCTGGTGGGATTGCTGTGCCGGAGCCGGGGGCAAAACACTGGCGTTGGCAGAACTTATGCAGCGAACCGGCAAAGTAGTAGCCGGCGATATACGCAGTTATAAACTCGATGACCTTAAAAAGCGTGCCCGCCGCAGCGGATTTCCCAACATCGAAACCCGTCCGTGGGATGGCAACAAAGTTCCGCCCCGGAAAAGTGCCAGCTTTGGCGGCATACTTATAGATGCACCCTGTTCCTGTTCAGGCGTGTGGCGGCGGAACCCCGACGGCAGATGGAACTCCACGGCTGAAGATGTGGAAAAAGTTACAGTTATCCAGAAAAATGTTTTGGAAAATGTACTCAATGCCCTGCGTCCCGGCGGTGTGCTGGTCTATGCCACCTGTTCGGTTTTTGAAGCCGAAAACAGTGCCATGATCCGGGATTTTCTTACTCGCCATCCGGAATTTAAGCTGGAAAGCTTTGCCGACCCCTTAACGGGCGAAATGACCGACGGCATATTGAAAATTTCCGGGGCAGTATCTGACAGCGACTCCATGTTCGTTGCCCGCATGCGGAAAGCGGATATTTGATTGAAGAAATTATTTATTTAACCGAAAGGATGGAACATTATGATTTTACAAAAAGTCAGAACCAGACATTACCAATCTTTTACCTTGATCGAGCTTTTGGTAGTGATCGCCATTATTGCTATTCTGGCGGCGATGCTGCTGCCAGCACTTTCTGCTGCGAGGGAGCGGGCAAGAAGCTCCAACTGTCTGGCTAATCAAAAACAGATCATGCTGGCGTATTTGAGCTATTCAGATGTAAATAACGAGTGGATGCTGCCTGCTGACCCCTCCGGTACTGCTTCCAAGATTTGGGTGCAGCATTTGCAGGAGATCATCTATCCCAACGAACTGCTGGGCAATATCTGGCAGTATCCGGGGCGTTTCAGTTCATTTGTCTGCCCCTCGGAAAGTACGCCTTTCAGTGCCGCTACCTTTGCTTACGGGCATTACGGCTTGAATGTGGTTGCCTGCGGCAGTAAAATGACCGGCGGCAACGATGCCAATTTCCCATGGCGGAGCCTTTCAGCGATGGATAACCCATCCGAAGTCTTGATCGTTACCGATAACGCCAGGTTGAAAGGGCATAACTTTGATTATATGATCCGGGAATATGTAGCTCCCCGCCACGGCGGCGGCGACTGTAAAACCGATGCTGACTTTACCGTGTATTCCGGCGAAAATATCAATACCGGTTTTCTGGATGGTCATGCCGAACAGACCACTTTTACTGCTATGAGCAAGGGCAAGTGGGTCACCCGGGGATTTGACCAGACCAAGATCAATGGTGTTTCCAGATAAAAAAATAATAAGGAGTTGGAGTTATATGAAAAAGTCACTTATTGCTGTTTTGCTTACTGCAATTTCTGCCGGAGCATTTGCCGAATTTGTTGTAAATCCCGATGCCAATACTTTGTGGAAAGAGGATGGCAAAGCCATTGTGGCAAAACCGGGAAAGAGTCATTTGTCGTGGATGTCCGACAAGCTGGAGATCAAACCCGCAGCCAACGGGGGTTTTACTGTGGAAGCCAACAATCCCAAAGATTACACCACATTGCGTTATGTGCCCATGAATAAAGATTACCCCTATTTGGTTTACCGCATTACCGGTGTGGAAGAAAAAAAGGGTTATGTGGGTTATTCGATGAGCTACACCGGCGTACCCGGCAGCAATGTGGGGCAGGTCCGCAACACCGGAAAAGGGATTTTTGCCGTAAATTTATTTGAAAAATACCCGTTCCCCGACCGCAAGTCGCTGGCGTTCCGCATCGACCTTTACGGACAGAAAATCACTTTTGACTACATCAAACAGGTCAAAGAGCCGGAAAACTATGTCTTTGCCGAATCGGCAGCTTTTGCTGAAAAGAAGAGCTTTTCCAAGGGCGATAAGATCAAGTTTACCGTAAAACTTGCCGACAGCTGCGAAGATGTGACCGTGCGTTTGTATAACCCATATCTGTTGCAGACTCTGTATTTGAACGGTCAGGATAAGATCCAGCTCAAACCCACCGACGACACCGGCAAGATCTGGAGTGCGGAAGTGGAAGTCAAGGATTTGAAAGGATCGCTCAAGAGTAGTGCTTCAATTTTGCTCAAAGCCACTGTTTTGGGCAGCGAAACGATCAAGGAACCCATCTGGGGTGTCTGTTTCTACCTTTATAAATAGGCTCTGTTCCCAATACGGGTAGGTCAGTAAAAATCTTTATGATCAACTTTTGTATTGGAACTTTTTTAAAACTTGAA
>JAZMZK010000115.1:0-6239 GCA_045585955.1 Victivallaceae bacterium | reverse complement strand
TTTATATAAAATAAATTGGAATTGCTTTTATTACTTGTAATAAAAGCAATTCCGGTGAAAGTTTTTGGAAAATGGGGTGTGGGGAAGAGAACCTTTTTTCAAAAAGGTTTCTTCCCCACAAAACAGTTTTGCAACAGCCCCAATAAAAGGCTCCCCAATCAACCTTTGTTTTACTTGACTTTTACGCCGTTGGCGGCGAGGTATTTTTTGAGTTCGCCGATGTCGATCAAGTGGAAGTGGAACACCGAGGCTGCCAGAAGTACGCTGGCACCGGCTTTTGCTGCGGCGAGGAAGTCTTCCATCTTACCCGCTCCGCCGGATGCTACTACCACACATTCCGGGCAGGCTTCGTGGATGGCTTTGATAACGGGCAGATCGTAACCGGTTCTGGCGCCGTCACCGGCTTTGCTGGTGGGCAGAATGGTTTTTACACCGAAATCCCGGACTTTTTTCGCCCAATCCACGGCGTCAAAACCGGTGGCAGTTCTGCCGCCATCAATATAAACTTCGTAGCCGGAGGGCAACGCAGGATTCACATCCACATCGATCGCCACAGTGACTTTGTCGCAGCCGAACTCTTTGATCATTTCCGCAATGACTTCCGGTTTGCGGAACGCTGCGGAGCTGGTGGAAACTTTGTTGGCACCGGCTTTGAGCACCGCTTCGGCACTTGCCACATCCCGGATGCCGCCGCCTACGGTGAAGGGTACGGTGCAAGCGGGAGCAACGCGCTTTACTACTTCAATAAGGGTATCACGCTTTTCCACAGTAGCGGTGATATCGAGCATGGCAAGTTCGTCGGCACCGGCGGCGCAATAGGCTTGTGCGCAGGCCACCGGATCACCGGCATCGGCAATATCCACAAAGTGTACACCTTTGACCACTCTGCCATTTTGCATATCCAAACAGGGCATGATGGATACAGCAGTAATTTCGCTCATAGAACAGGTTCCTTTCATTATAAATATTATTTTTAACTGCATTTAAAATAATTTAAAATTCTATTATTACAAGCTGAAAAAATAATTTTTTTTTAAGTTTTTTCGGCTTTTTTCTGCTGAAATGCTTGCAAATGGAATCCTGCAAGATATAGTAAATGCAGTACGCGATCATTCTGATTGTTTAAAAACAAGGATTTCTATTATGAGAGTATTCATTTTAACTGACCTGGAAGGTCCCGCCGGTATCAATGGCAGAGCTGATTCCCCGGTGGGCAACACCACCCTTAACAAACCCACTGCCGAGCAGGCATTGGTCAACGAACTTAATGCGGTTTGCGATGGATTGATTGCTGCCGGAGCTGAAGAGATCGTCATTTTAGATGGTCACGGCGGCAGCAACAGCATTGATATAATGAAACTGCACCCCAAAGCCTCCCTTATGCAGGTCGGCAACTATACGCCGGTTGTTTATCTGGATGGCACTTACGATGCCTTTATCCAGATCGGAGCCCACTCCATGGAGCATACCGACGGCTACATGTGCCACACCTTCAACAGTCACGGTGTGCAGGAAATGCGGCTCAACGGCGAACTTATCGGCGAGATCGGTATTTCCAGCTACATGGCTGCGTTCTTCGGTGTGCCGACCATTATGGTTTCCGGCGACGATACCGCCTGCCACGAAGCCCGGGCGCTGCTGGGCGATGATCTGGAAGTGGTGCCCACCAAGAGTTCCATCAACCGTTACGCAGTAGTGAACTATCCCAAAGAGCAACTCTACGCCAATTTGCGGACTGCCGCCGAACGGGCACTGCGTAATCTGAAAAAGTATAAACCTCTTGAAATACCAGAATATTGCGAACTTACCACCCGTTTCATGTGCCCCAATCAGGCAAATGCGGGAGAAAAGATCGGTTTGGAACGGCTTGACGAATTCACCATCAAAGCCGCCAGCGATAACTTTACCGACCTTTGGGCGCAGCGGCTGGGCTGGGCACCGGGAGTGCACCAGAAAAAGTATAACATCACGCCCGACTGGAAACACCCCCATTCATTAGCCCGGGAGGCATTTGAGGATTAACTTACTCAAGCTTCGGATGATCCATAAATATTACCGGATGATTCCGGTTCGGAAAATATAAAACGGGTGCTGCAAAAACTGAACTTTTTGCAGCACCCGTGTTTTGTCCGGAAAAGAGGGATTTATTTATTTTTTTCCGGCACCGGAACATTGGGCGGAATATTCATATATTTAAGAGTGCGTTCGGCAATGGCTTTCCATGCCGGAGCGGCTACTGTACCGCCGTAAATTGAACCTTTGGGTTCATCAAAGGTCAGAAGCAGCACAAACGCCGGTTTTTCCGCCGGAACAAATCCCACAAAACTGGCATAATATTTAGTTGTTACATAACGGCCGTTTTCGATTTTGCGCGCCGTACCGGTTTTGCCGGCCACATGATATCCGGGAATTGCCGCCCGGGTGGCGGTACCGCCTTTTTCTGTAACAGTTACCATCATATTGACAATGGCTTCTCCGGTTGCCGGAGAGGCGTAAATATTGTGCATAGGTTCTGCCGGATTGGGGATGACTTCGCCGGTTTCCGGATTTTCTATGCGGTCAAGCAACCGCAGTTTTGGCAGTTTACCGCGGTTGGCCAGCGCACAGTATGCACGGAGCATTTGGACTGGCGTGATCGTAACTCCATACCCCATACCGAAGCGGGAAATCGACAGACTGTCCCAACGGTCAGGCGAACGCAGTATGCCCTTGGATTCCGGGCGCAGCGGCAGACCGCAATATGAGCCGAGTCCGAATTTTCTCAAAGTCCGGTAGAGTTTTAATTCACCCATGGCAATAGCTATCTTGGCGGTACCGATGTTGCTGGATTTACGAATCACGCCGGTTACATCCTGCATACCGTAAGCATGGGTGTCAGTCAGGCGGGATTTCCGGAAAAACCACACTCCTTTTTCACAGTCTACTTTAGTTTCCGGTCTTACTGTGCCATAATCCAAAGCCCCGGCTACTGTCAGCGGTTTCATGATCGATCCCGGTTCAAACATATCGCCCACCACCCGGATACGGTAAGCTGATTGATCTTGAGAAGTCCGCTTGTTCGGGTCAAAACTTGGGCGTTGCGCCATAGCAAGAATATTGCCGGTCGCGGGGTCTGCCATGATGGCGTAAACGGCTTTAGGATTCCATTTTTCACAGGCTTTATCCAGTTCTTCTTCCAGAATGGATTGCAGCGGTTCTATGATCGTAAGGTAAAGATTGTAGCCGTTGTGACTGGGTTTTTCCTGCAATGGCGCATTGCCGATGCGTTCGCCGCGGCGGCTCCGTTCATAAACGGTCGTACCGCTGGCTGATTGCAGACGGCTGTTGAATACTTTTTCCACGCCGATCGTAGCTTGTATTTTGTCGTGGCTCATAGTCGTCAAGCCCAATACATTGGATAAAAGCTGCCCTTTGGGATAATAGCGGATAAATGTATCGTGAAAATGCACATCCCTCGCCAGTTTGTGTTTGGCCAATTCGGCTTTGAGCCGCCGGGCATCCGGCAGTGGAATATTCCGGGCAATCATCGCATATTTACATGGTCTGGTAACGATTTTACCGTTTTTTTGTTTGATTTTACGGGTTTTGCCGGAAATTTTCTTCAAAACTTCATGGTAATTCAACTTAAGCGTTCGGGAGATTATTGCTGCAACATTGGAGTCATCTTCGCTTTTTATGTTGCAGGGCGTGAGTGTTATATCCTGACAGGGCATGTTGCCGATCAGCAGGTTGCCCAATTTATCCATAACTTGCCCGCGGCTGCCTTTTACTTCCTTGCTGGTAATATATTTTTTTTGAGCTTCCCGGTAAAGTTCTTCGTGCTTATGGATTTGCACAAAGTAAAGCCGGCAAATGAGATAACAGAAAAAAAGCACCAGCAAAAAACATTGCCAGCGGATGCGATTTTTCATTATATCATTTACACTGCGCATGGTAACACCTTGAAAATAAGCTTGTTACCTGGCAAACGAAAGGTTCTTTTCCTGAAAGTATTTTTTATCAGCCAGCGGCACGCTGCGATAGCTTTTGATAGTCAGCAATCTGATCTGCCGGTGATCTGCCGGGCGGAACGGCAGATTGTATCTTGCGATCTGGCTGCGGACATTCGACCAGCTGGTAAGCTGTTCGCGTTTGTTTTTCAATGCCTGAATATCCCGCTCCAGCTCGTAAATCTCCTGTTTTGAGCGGTTGGCTGCTTTCTGCAAATCATTGATCTTGCGGTTAAGATCAATGCGGTAATTTGCCACGGCAAAGATTATTGAAACTGTTACCAGCAAATAAAGAAGTATATAAAGTTTTGATGCCCACGAACTGTCGTTTTTTTTCCGGCTGCGTACCGGTTTTCTGGCTGCTGTACGCTGTGGTTGCAGTTTCATTTTCCCATGTTCTCCAACTTAAAATCTGCTCTGTAAAATTATTGTTACCGCTCTTTGCGGTCTGCTATTCTCAACTTTGCTGATGCACTCCGGCGATTGGCGGCTAATTCATCCTCCGCAGCGCTTATCACGCCCCGCACCGGAATAGAAAATCTGGCGTGATTGTTGCATACGCACACCGGCAGCCCCGGCGGGCAGATGCACTCCTTTGCCGCTTCCCGGAAAAAGTTTTTGACGATCCGGTCTTCCAATGAATGGAAGGATATGACCGCCAGCCGTCCTCCGGGACGCAATATATTTTCGGCAGCCAGCAAGCCGCTTCCCAGCTGCTTGAGCTCGCCATTCACTTCGATCCGCAATGCCTGAAAAACCCTCGTGGGGCTGGGCAACTCGCCGGGACGCTTTTTCCGCAAAACCTTATCGCACACCGCCGCCAGTTCGGCAGTGGTCGCCAACGGCTTCAGCTCCCGGGCCTGCACGATGGCACGAGCCAACTGACGGCTTTCGCGCAATTCGCCGTACTCGTAAAATACCTTTGCCAGATCCTCTTCGGCATACATGTTGACCACCCGGCTGGCGGTAAGTCTGCCGGTGCGGTCCATGCGCATATCCAATGGTCCATCGTTGCGGAACGAAAAACCCCGCGATGGATCATCTATTTGCGGGCTTGAGACCCCTATATCCAGCAAAACAGCGTCTACGCTATCCCAATCATGCTCTTTTGCCAGCATATCCAAATCGGCAAACTCGCCGTGAACAGCGGTAAAACGGTCGCCGAATTCCGCCAGATTTTTCTGTGCCCGTTCCAACGCCGCACTGTCCCGGTCGATGCCCAGCACATGCAGTTGGGGATTTTTCTCCAACATCATGCGGGTATGACCGCCGTTGCCTAAAGTGCCGTCGATCATGCGTTCCAATGGCTTGACCGAACTCAAATGCTCAACCACTTCCCGGGCAAGTACCGGTATATGTACCCAGTCAGTCTGAACGGACGAACTCATTTTACCGAGCCCCCCTGGTCAGTTTATCCAAAAGGTCGAGCATCCCGTTAGAATCATTGCTGTTGAGCTTTTGTACTTCATCAAGGAATACTCCGGCATCGCCGATCTTTACAGGCTTCCAGTTTTTCGGCGAACAAAGTTTTATATGGGTTATAGAGCCGATCATCAGCAAATCTTTTTCTACACCAATAGCTGAAAGCATCTCTTTTTCCAGCTTGATACGCCCCTGTTTATCCGGCCGTATATCCCGCACCACTCTGCCGATCTGTGCCAAAGCCGCCTGGGCTGCCGGATCCGCCAGAGCACTGGTTCTTGCCCGAACCAGAAACTCCCGGAACATAGAGTAAGGGAAGAGCAGCAAGTCGCGATCCCGCCCCGGAAAAAGCACCAAATGCGGCTCGCCTTCGCCGCAGCGCCACGCGCTGGGCAAAGTCACCCGGAACTGTGAATCAAGTGCGTGAGAAAAATCTCCGCAAAAAAACAGTTCTTCGTTTTCCACGATTTACCGACTCCCTATTTGCAACCTAAATAAACCTAATCACTCCTACATCTACCTATTTTACCCTATTTTTCCCATTTTGCAAGTCTGGAAGTGAATTTTTTTTAAAAAAAATCAACATTTACCGCTTTTCCGGATTTGCATTGTGGAAAATAGCTTGCTATATTACTTCCAGAAAGCAGGTCAATCTCGGAACAAGAAACGCATCGGGGCCGCAAGGCCTTATTGAAAGTAGTCAGCTGAGACGAATAAAACCTGCTTTCTTTTTTTGTTGAGTTCATTTCAAAACTCCTCAAAAATGCTTGAAATCTTGTGCGGCGATCTGCAAGGCAAGTCGGAGGCCAAGCGGTCTTAGGAACAAGA